>JAJYOS010000608.1 GCA_021796055.1 Bacteroidota bacterium | reverse complement strand
AGCACCGAAAAGAGTCTAATTTGTTCTCATGCTGGATGATTTCAATTCCCTGTCCATTCCGGGAGCCAGAATCGTATTGCGTTCCGTGGACCTGAGGGATGTCGACGCCCTCTTCAGGATTATCTGCAATTCCCATCAGCATCTCGAGAAGTGGCTCCCCTGGGTGGATTTCGTTCAGACAATTGACGACGAGAGACACATCGCGGAACAGTGGATCTACGATATGCAAATGAGAGCCGCCATCCATCTTTGCATTACATTCGAGAACGAGATCGTGGGCCTCATCAGCACCCACCAGATCGACTGGATGAATCAGCGGACGAGTATCGGATACTGGATCGGCAGCGGGAGCACCGGGAAGAACTTTGCGACAGAGGCCACTGCAGTCCTTCTCAAATACCTCTTCGATTCTCTGAAACTCCACAGGGTTTTTATCCAGGCTGCCACGGAGAACGTTGCGAGTAACCGCGTAATCGAGAAACTCGGGTTCGTGTGGGAGGGCCTCCTGAGGGAGAACGAGCGTGTCAAGGAATCGTTTCTCGATCATAACATCTACGGGATGACGCGCGACGACTTCATGAGGCTTGAGAAGGTTTTCTCGCCGTACCTCGAAAGGCAATTCCCACGGGACCCGGCATAGTCCCTGCGCGGAAGCGAAGCGCGGCACGCATTAAAGGTTATATTTGTCGTCAGTGGCGAGTCTGTCTGAAATCTCCCTTCTGATATAGGCCGCATTGATCGGAGTATACTTGAGAAGGCGCCGCACCGCTGTCAGGTAAGTCCGAAGCATGTCGCCTTCCGCTATTATTGCAAGCGCCGCCTTTGCATGGCTCTCCACGCGTTCGATCGCATCGTAGACAAATGCGCGCGCAATGTCCGAATAAAAACCGGAATTCTTTGCGCCGCTGTTCTCCATCTTTCGCACACGAAGCAGGACGCTCTCCATCGCGTATGCCTCCATTGTCATATCGGCGATGTGCCAGACTACTTCCTGCTCATACTCGAGCTTGTCCATATATTTTTGAAAAGCGGCTCCGGAAACCAGAAGCCCTATCTTCTTCGCGTTGGCCGCGAGGTTCATCTCGTCCGCAAGCAGCCCGTCGTATTTAGATTCACCGGCCGAAAAAGAGATAACCTCATCCATCAGCTTCTGGGCGGCCGCCATCAACGGCAGCTCACCCTTCATGGCGCGGCGGATAAGCATCGATGGGATCAGGAGCCGGTTGATCTCGTTCGTCCCTTCAAAAATACGGTTGATCCGCGAATCGCGGTAAGGACGCGCGACAGGATACTCTTCCGAGAACCCGTAACCTCCGAATATCTGTACCCCTTCATCGGCGACATAGTCAAGAATCTCGGACGCGTATACTTTTATTATACTGCACTCAACGGCATATTCCTCTATACCCTTCAATGTCATTACTGCGGCATCCGGGCTCTTCTTATCAACGTTCTGGAGTATCATGTCTATCAACCCAGCCGTCCTGTAGACCATGGTCTCACCGACAAAAGCCCTGATTGCCATCTCGCCGAGCTTGTGCCTTATCATGCCAAACGAAATGATTGGCACCTGAAATTGTTTCCTCGTCTTGGCATACCTGACTGACTCGGTTATTATCGCCTTGGCACCACCGATCACGCTGGCTCCCAGTTTGAATCTACCTATATTGAGAATATTCAGCGCGACCCTGTGGCCCTTTCCGATTTCACCTATGACGTTTTCAGCCGGAACGTCGACGTTATCCAGGTTCAGCGCCCTCGTCGAAGAGCCCTTGATCCCCATCTTCTTCTCTTCTTTTCCAAGCGAGATCCCCTTGTACCCCTTCTCCAGTATGAACGAAGTAAATTTGTCTCCCCCGACCTGCGCGAAGGTGATGTAGACATCGGCAAACCCGGCGTTGGAAAGCCACATCTTGTTTCCATTCAGAGTGAAGTGTTTACCGTCAGGTGAAGGCGTCGCGACTGTTTTTGCCGACAGTGCGTCGCTGCCGGACCCTGGTTCCGACAGCGAATAGGACGAGATCAGTTGCGCGGTGGCGAATTTGGGAAGGTACTTTTTCTTCTGATCTTCAGTCCCGAAATAAACTATCGGAAGGGTTCCGATACCGGTGTGCGCGCCGTGGCTCACTGCAAACGCGCCGGCTCTTCCAAGATTCTCCGCGACCAGCATCGAGCTTGTTTTGTCCAGGCCCAGGCCGCCGTACTCTTCGGGGATATCCACGGAGAGCAAGCCGATTTCTCCCGCCTTCCTGAGAAGCCCCGTCGACAGATCGTAGTTGAGCTCTTCCAGCTTCTCAACATTCGGCATGACCTCCTTGTCGACGAAATCTTTAGTAGTATCGGCTATCATCTTGTGTTGTTCACTGAAATCTTCCGGTGTAAAGATTTCTTCGGGCTTCGTGTCTTCGATGAGGAAGCTTCCGCCCTTCTTAAAATTGAGTTTCTGGTTCTGGGTCGTTTCCATTTGCAGTTCCTCAGATTATGTTTTCAAAAATGCCCGCGGCACCCATGCCGCCGCCGATACACATTGTCACCATGCCATATCTGGCTTTTCTTCTCCTCATTTCATGCAGAAGCGTCGCTGTGAGTTTCGCCCCGGTGCAGCCGAGGGGATGGCCAAGCGCCACAGCACCGCCATTCACATTAACTTTGTCTCCATTTATGCCGAGTTCCCTGATCACTGCCAGCGCCTGCGATGCGAAGGCCTCGTTCAGTTCGATCAGATCGATATCTTCCAGTTTCAGACCGGCCAACTTAAGTGCCTTCGGTATAGCCTTGATCGGACCGATCCCCATAATCTCCGGCGGGACACCCGCGACGGCGAAAGCAATGAACCTGGCCATCGGCTTTAACCCCATTGCCTTTGCCCTTTCGCCGCTCATGACTACAGAAGCGGCCGCACCGTCGCTCATCTGCGAAGAATTTCCCGCGGTCACCGTACCTCCCTGCATGAACACCGGTTTAAGCTGCGCAAGTTTGTCCAGGGCAGTGTCTTCGCGTGGACCCTCGTCGACGTCGAAGGTCGTTTCCTCAACGGCGTTCTTTCCACCTCTTCGAATTTTTCGCTTTACTTTCAACGGAACAATTTCTTCGGTAAACCTTCCTCCTTTGATGGCGGCCACGGCCTTCTGATGACTCGAGAGAGAAAACTTGTCCTGGTCCTCACGCGACACTTTGTACTGCGCGGCTACACGCTCGGCTGTAAGCCCCATGTTCAGGTAGGTTTCCGGTTTGGAATCCACCAGGCTCGGGTTGGGAACGATTTTGAACCCGCCCATTGGGACGAGGCTCATCGTCTCCGTACCGCCGGCTATGATCACGTCTGCAAACCCAGCCATTATCCTCTCGGATGCCATCGCGATGGTCTGCAAACCCGATGAGCAGAACCTGTTGATTGTCGCAGCCGGAACAGACACCGGCATACCGGCGCGGAGTGACGCGATCCTTGCGACATTCATCCCCTGCTCCGCTTCCGGCATAGCACAACCGATTAGTATATCATCGATCGTCTCTGGATCAAGACCATGCGTGCGTTCGACAGCCGCTTTGATAACCTCGGCAGCCATTTCGTCCGGACGCACATCTCTAAGCGTTCCCTTCTTCGCCTTGCCGATAGCCGTTCTGAGTGATGTTACAATTACTGCGTCGTGCATATTCTCTGATCTCCTGCTAAGTCTATAAAGAAATGGGGGGCCCAAGGC
>JAJYOS010000607.1 GCA_021796055.1 Bacteroidota bacterium | reverse complement strand
GCCGACAAAGCCACGGAGACCGTCCACTTGTTCAAAGAGGCTGAGCTGCAGCTCAGGAGGGAGGAGAAGAATCTCTTAATACGCGGCTACTCATTGGAGAGGTTTCATCGATGGCAAAAGGCAAAGGAAGATTTTTATCGAAGTCTTGGCGAGCTGATCGGATCGAAAGCGCTGAACGAAAATGAAATTAATGAACTGAAATCCAGCAACTCCGCAGTCTCCGACACATACACGGAGTTCTTCGACGACATTAAGTCCGGCAAGCTGACCGAAACTAAAGCAGCTCAGTATGACAATGAATTCAAACAAATCGGTCAAAGGTCGCTCCAGTTGATCGACGACGTTCTTACGAGAGAACGTGCCATTTCAAACGATATGGACACGAGAGCGGACATCCTGATAATCGTCTTCACGATCGTGTTTGTCGGAGCGACATCATTCCTCGTCATAAATGTGCTCAGGAACCTATGAGAATTCAAAACAAAAACGGAAAAGTATATATCGTGGGCGCCGGACCCGGCGACCCGGGGCTTATAACCGTCAAAGGACTCGACAAGCTCAAACATGCCGACGTAGTGGTTTACGACAGGCTGATAAATGACGATCTCCTGTCGTACTGCAAGGAAAGCTGTGAGAAGATCTTCGCGGGCAAAGAAAGCGGGTACCATCCCATCGGACAGGAACAGATAACCGAGATCCTGATTCGGAAATCACGACTCGGACTTACAGTGGTGCGCCTCAAGGGAGGAAACCCATTCGTTTTTGGACGAGGCTCGGAGGAAGGCATCGAACTCAAAGACGCAGGCATTGACTTCGAAATTATTCCCGGGATTACTTCGGGTCTCTCCGCGCCCATCTACAGCGGAATCCCGATTACGCATCGCGGACTCATAACACAATGCGTTCTCATAACGGCTCACGAGTCTCCGGGCAAGCAAGGCACTCAGGTGGAGTGGGACAAATTGGCACGGCTGAAGAACGCGACGTTAATCATATATATGGGAGCGTCGCGCATCGAGAGTATCTGCAATGAACTGGTGGAATGTGGGATGGACCCATCGACGCCGTCCGCGGTCATTGAAAACGGGACGCTGCCGAAACAACGAACCATCACCGGCAGGCTCGATCGCATCGCGCAAGAGTTCAAAGCGATGGACTTTCATGCGCCGGCTATCATAATGATCAGCCCCACTGTGGCCATGCGGGATCAATTATCCTGGTTTGAGAACAAGCCACTCTTCGCAAAACGGATTGTAATATCCGGCGGCAGAAAGCAATTGGACAACTTGCGGGGAATGGTTTACGACCTGGGCGGCGAAGTTTTGACACTACCCTTCTCTGATTCCACATCGTTCCCTGACAGCCCGGATGGAAACGGTCACGATCCTTATGATGGCCGCACCGTCGAGAGAAATACATTACCATACGGCTTTCAGTACGACCAATCGAGCGAACGTGATTTTCCATTGATGTCGTTCAACACTGCATTCACGACTGTATCCGCCGATAGTGTGGATGACCTCGCAGAAGATATCAGGAATAGAGGAGCCGACGCTTTCATCTTTACGACATCTTCAACGGTGGAGTACTTCTTTGATATTTTCGGTTATGAAACAGCAGTAAATCTGCTTGAGCATGGCAAATCGATAGCATTGAATCGCGCTGCGGCAGATACCCTGGTCAACAAGAACGTCCGGAATGTCAATATCCTTACCGCTGATTCCGTCGAAAGACTCCGAGATTCGATCACCAACTTATTCTCTGTGACATAAGGGACGGGGTGGCCGATATCCGTTCGCGAGCAGCAATAGACCCATTTCCACATCGCGGGGCGTGAGGCATGGGTATTTTCAATATTCATCTGCCAATTGCCGGGATTGAATTCAGCGCTGTACTTATGGTCGTAATCGGATTTTGCGCGGGAGTGCTCGGCGGATTCTTCGGGGTCGGGGGTGGCTGGATGATCACTCCAGCGCTTAACATTTTCGGATTTCATATGGCCTTCGCTATCGGGACGCCGCTTGCCAATATATTCGGACAGTCTATAGGAGCTGTGCGAAAGCACCACAGGATGGGAAACATCGACTGGAAACTGGGGCTTATATCGATAGTCACTTCAGTCCTCGGCGTGGAGATCGGTTCACGCGTGATAATTGCCTTGGAAAAGGCCGGCGATGTCGGCGTTATCGTCAGGTGGTGCTACGTCTTCCTCCTCTCGATTCTCGGCGTTTATATGTTATACGATTATTTCGTGGTTCACCCAAAGCTGTTGAAACTGGCGGATGCTAAAGCCGCAAACGAAGTATCACCGGGCGTAAAGAGTGCAGTCAGGATTTCCGACAAGCTGCACAAAGTAAACATTCCCCCGATGATTTCTTTTCCGGCTTCCGGCATCGAAGGTGTCTCGCTCTGGATTATTTTGCTGGTGTTCCTTGTTACCGGATTTCTCTCCGGCTTCATGGGTGTCGGCGGCGGGTTTATCATCCTCCCTGTGCTTGTGTACCTGATCGGCCTACCCACGACCATTGCCGTGGGAACCAGCCTCGTTACCGTTCTCTTCACAGCCGCGTACGGCTGCTTCACCTATGCATTGAAGGGGCGAGTCGAGTTAGTCGCAGCCTTCATCATGCTCATCGGCGCATCAATCGGCGCGCAGATCGGCGCCACCGCGGTTAAATACATAAAAGGGTACGGCATCCGGCTGCTGTTCGCGATCATGGTAATACTCGCAGGTTTCTCCGTGCTGACTGAACAATTCTATAAAGCCACCGGTAAACCGCTTTTTCAGACCCTTGCAGGAATTGTCCTGATGGGTACAGCCTTGGCGATGAGCGCGCTGATCATTGGAAGACTTGTACTTGAAGATAGAAGGGACCGGGTTGGAACAAATTGAGAATGCCGGGCTTGTTTGAGGCACAAATCGTAGAATAGATGGACATCTTCAATATTCATTTACCTGTTGCAGGAATCGAGTTCAATGCCGTGTTGCTGGTGCTGATCGGATTCTGTGTCGGTGTCCTCGGCGGATTCTTCGGAGTCGGGGGCGGCTGGATCGTCACACCCGCGCTGAACATCTTCGGCTTCCACATGGCCTTTGCAATCGGGACCGACCTTTCGAACATTTTCGGTCAGACAATAGGCGCGGTGAAGAAGCACCAGAAGATGGGAAATATCGACTGGAAGTTGGGTCTCATTTCAATCGCAACATCCATAGTAGGTCTGGAGATTGGGAGCGATGTAATAATCGCGCTCGAGAAGGCCGGAGACGTAGGGATGATCGTCAGGTGGTGTTATATGCTTCTTCTCTGGGGACTCGGCAGCTACATGCTTCACGATTATTTCGCGGTGCGACCGGTAGAGATGAAAGTCAGCAATAAGGGACAAGCCGAATCGTCCGGGAACGGCTCCGGAAATGGCCGAACCAGGATTTCGGAGCGGCTTCACGGAATAAACATTCCGCCGATGATCTCTTTCCCGTCATCGGGCATTGAAGGAGTCTCGATCTGGATCATCCTGCTGATTTTTCTGTTCACCGGTTTCCTGTCGGGGTTTCTCGGAGTCGGCGGAGGTTTTATCATCATGCCGGCACTCGTGTACCTGATAGGCCTCCCGACGGCAGTGGCAGTGGGAACGAGTCTCGTGACCGTCCTCTTCAGCGGGGCCTACGGGTGCTTTACCTATGCTGTTAAAGGTCGGGTGGAAATAATAGCAG
>JAJYOS010000043.1 GCA_021796055.1 Bacteroidota bacterium | reverse complement strand
GACGTGTGCGCTTCGCGCGAGATCGATCCGAAGCTCATGGCACCGGTGGCAAATCGCTTCACAATCTCCTTTGCCGGTTCAACCTCTTCGATAGGAATGCTTTGCCCCGAAGTGTCGAGCTCAAACAGGCTCCGGAGCGTGATCCGCCTCTTGTCCTGGTTGTTTATAAGATCGGTGTATTCCTTGAAGGTCTTATAATCGCCGCGGCTCGTGCTGAGCTGGAGCTTCGAAATCGTCAGCGGATTCCAGAGGTGATGTTCGCCGTCTCTCCTGTAGTGGTAGAGCCCGCCCACATCCAGCGTGCTCTCATCGATTTGCGGGTTGAGAGCGTGCCTGTGGCGCTTAATCGTCTCTTCTTCCAGCATCTCGAGGCTGAGGCCGTCTATCTTCGTCGGCGTGCCGGTGAAATAACTCTCGACTATTTCGCTGTCCAGGCCTACCGCTTCGAAGATCTGCGCGCCGCAATAAGATTGCAGCGTGCTGATTCCCATTTTGCTGAAAATTTTATATAGGCCCTTGCTGACCGCCTTTACGAAGTTCTTCTTCGCCGTCTTGTAATCTTTTATGTCCGGGAGAAAATCCTTTTCAACAAGATAAGCGAGCGTCTCGTAAGCGACGTAAGGATTAATGGCGTTCGCGCCATACCCGCAGAGAAGCGCGAAGTGATGCACCTCCCTCGGCTCTCCGCTCTCCACGACTATTCCCGTCTTCGTCCTCAGTCCCGCCCTAAGCAGCGCGTGGTGGACTCCGGATGTCGCGAGCAGGCTCGGTATCGCCGCGAGGTTCTGGTCGACGCCCTTGTCGGAAAGTATTATCAGGGAAATGCCTGACTTAACCGCTTCGACGGCCTCCGTGCAAATCTGGTCCATCCGCTCGCGCATGTTGTGCCTAACGCTCGGATTGAAGAGCAGCGGAATCGTGATCGACTTGAAATGCCCCTTGGCGATGTTCCTGATCTTCTCCATCTGCGAGTTGGAAAGGAGGGGGTGTTCAAGCTCAAGCCTGTGAGCGTGAAGCGGTGTCTCGGCAAGCAGATTCTGCTCGGGCCCGACATACGTCGTCAGCTCCATGACAAGCTCTTCCCTGATCGAATCGATGGGAGGGTTGGTTACCTGGGCAAAGAGTTGCTTGAAATACCTGAAGAGCATCTGTGGCTTTTCTGAGAGTACCGCGAGGGCCGCGTCCGTTCCCATTGAACCGATAGCCTCTTCACCTTTCATGGCCATCGGGAGGACAACCTGGAAAAGATCTTCCTTCGTGTAGCCGAAAATTCTCTGGCGCATGTGAAGCGTCTCGAAGTCGGCGTTGTATATCGAATCGGGGTTCGGCAGGTGAGAAAGGTTGATCATGTTATCCTTGACCCACTTCCGATACGGCTTCTTAGTCACTATCTCTTTCTTGACTTCCTCGTCCTCTATTATCCTACCCTGCTTAAGATCGAGTATGAACATCCTGCCAGGTTGAAGCTTGCCTTTTCTCTCAACGTTCTCGGCATCCACGCTGAACGTGCCCGCTTCCGAGGTGAGGACTACTAGCCCGTCTTTCGTCACCACGTAACGCGACGGACGAAGCCCATTGCGGTCGAGCGTCGCTCCAACGATGTTTCCGTCAGTGAAAACAACGGCGGCGGGACCGTCCCATGGTTCCATCATTGTAGCATGGTACTCATAGAAGGCTTTCCTGTCGGGATCCATCAGGTCGTTCTTCGACCACGCTTCAGGTATCATCATCATCATCGCATGCGGCAGACTCCGCCCGCTCATAACCAGGAGCTCGAGGACCGAATCGAATGTTGCCGAGTCGCTCTGCCCTTCCATGATGATCGGGAGCATCCTCTTTAGGTCTTTGCCGAAGTACGGAGACTCCATGACATGCTGGCGCGCGGCCATCCAGTTCTTGTTACCGCGCAGAGTGTTTATCTCGCCGTTATGGGCGATCATCCTGAACGGGTGCGCGAGATCCCACGTCGGGAAAGTGTTTGTGGAAAATCTGAGATGCAGCATCGTCATCGCGGATTTCATGTCCTTGTCGGCGAGGTCTTTGTAGAAAGCGGTAAGCTGCGGCGCGAGTAGCATGCCTTTGTAAACCAGCGTCTTGCTCGAAAATGACGGGACATAATATTCGCTTCTGTCGCAATCAAGTTCAGCGCGAACGCGATGGTCGATAATCCTTCTTATGGCGTATAACTTTCTTTCAAACTCATCCTGATTGGAAATATTCTTCGCGGCGCCTATGAAGCACTGCCTGATAAACGGCTGTGTCGCCCGCGCTCCTTTTCCGGGCACGCTCGTATTGACGGGCACGTCACGCCATCCGAGAAATCTCTGGTTTTCGTCGACAACGATTTTCTCGACGATGTTCTCGACAGCTTTCCGCCTGATGGGATCCTGCGGAAGGAACATCATCCCCACACCGTACTTCCCTTCGGCAGGCAATTTGATTTTCCGCTCAGCGGCGACCTTCCGTATAAATTCGTCGGGCATCTGAATAAGGATTCCGGATCCGTCGCCCGTTTCCGGATCGGCGCCGACCGCTCCACGATGCTGTAGATTCTTTAGTATATCGAGTCCCTTATCTATGATGGAACGCGATTTTCTCCCTTTTACGTCCGCTACGAAGCCCATCCCGCAAGCATCATGCTCAAATGTCGCATCATACATTCCATTTTTCATCGTATCTCTTCCTTTTCCGTCTTCGTCCTTCTGCTTCTCTATAACGTCCATTTCACCACTCCTGCAAAGATTTTTTCACATTATATTTATAACTACATATCAGATTGTTTGCAAGTATCTTTTTCGCAGGGACGCATTTTTCGCCTTATTAATTAAACTTTTTCGCTTTTTATTTGCAATTATTTAGGTGTTGTAGGTTGAAGGAGCTAAGTCGGCATACTTTCTATGTTTCGAACCTCTGGACGAGGGCTCAGAGGCTAAATCCCACAGGAAGGGTCGCGGTTTGCTTGAAAATGTTTGTCAGTTAGAGTAGTCGGGAGGAATATACATGGAGGGGAGCGACCGATTCAGATTCACACCATCCCCTCCCCCGGCATTTGAACCGGGAGAGAGGAAGCAATTCTGTGTCAATCCATATGGTGGTACGTTACTTCCAGTTCTTGAATGGAACCAGGTGCCGGTGGAAGTGCTTGATTAGGATTTGATAATGGAGATCCTCGTTCCGATCCAGACAACTGTAAATCTTCGTTCTGAATTTGAACTCACCCTTCTCGTTCTTTTCGGTTAGGACCCTGCCGTAGGTAACATGAAGCGCCTGGCGGACGTCGGTCGACTCCAACAAACCCTCAAGTTCTCTATCGCTATAATCCTTCCCCTTCTTGATCTTCTTCATGTCGGCCGTGACATGATAGCTCTTCTTCTCCTGGTCGTAAAGTCCGACGGAGAAATCGAGTATCTCCCTGAAGAGCGCCCCTTCACGCATCGCGATGACCCTCAACGCTTCGAGGTAACTTGTCCCAGCGGTCTTTACATGAATGAGGGTCTGCTCAAGTGCGCCTACGGCTTCATAGACTCTGAACTTATCGCTACCTGAATGAAAGCTGATCTTGTAATTGCCGAAGTACTTCGCGATGGCGGCATGCTGGAGGTAGTGGTCCTTAAATAATTCGATATCACCCTTGTACTCAATTCCCTTTTCAAAGTCGCCGACGAAGCGAGGAGCGAGGCTGACGAATCCGACTCCCATCCTCTTCAGTTCGCTGACTATGAAGAAGTGCTCGAACGGTGTTGTAACCGTATCCGTCTCGTCTATAGATACTTCTATCTCACAGGCATAGTTGGCGTGCTTTGTCTTAAGGTGAGTGTGTATCCTTCGGATATTTATGATTGCCGCCATGTATTTAAGACACGCCTCGAGTACCTCTCTTTCGTTCGCGGTTATCGAATGGACGGAATCCAACTTGAGGGTCTTGTTCTTATAGCGATCGACAAGTTTGTCGAGAGAGTCACCGAAGTCCTGCCACGGAAGAGCCCGCACCTTTTTGTTAAGATCTTCGGAGCTCAGTTCTGTGACGCCGTTGACGACATGGTCGCTCGGATCGATAGTAAACATCGTGAAGCCGGCCCTGATTAGCCTGTCGACATCATCGGTAGTCTTGAGATGATCGGCATCCGCGCCGAATCCATCTTTAAACCCTTCCTGAAACACGGCCCAGACTGCCGCATCCATTACGTCCTCGGGAGTACGCTGAGTACGCGTAAGCTCACGGATCGACTGCTGTGCCAGGATGGGCCTAAAGTTGTACCCTTTCAGTGCACGCAGATGTCCCGGATTTGCAAGCCCGAGCCGGTCGCCGAACCCGTAGGAATTTTTCAATCCGAGGGTCACTGGCCGCGCAAACGGAAAGGTAGCCTGCAGTTTGGTGGCGTTATGATGGTTCATCGCGCATTTCTTTACGACAAAGTCGCTTCCATTCCACGATCTGTCATTTTCTTCACCCTCAAAATCGGCCAGCAAACCGTCGCTACTAGAGGTAGCGACAACGTAAAGCCACTTCCCTTTTCTGTCTCTGCCGATAAAGAACTTCGCATTCCCGGCTCCATTTACTGAGTTCGGGTAGGCGACAACATCTTCGCCGGCAATCGACGCCAGCGATTCAACACTCACAACGTTGTCTTTCGTCATCATGTCTTCAATTTTCATTTTATGCCCTTATATTAATTTTCTTACTACTGGAAATTCGATCTTACAGATCAGTAACAAGTTTGTGCCGCGGCACAAAAGCCTTCATTATCGCCCAAGCGACCAGGTAACTCAAAGCGCATATCACAAACATGATCATGTAGGCATGCTGCGGATTCCCTTTGAATACATCGGTGAAGTATCCGGCTAGAAGCTGAATGATAACGCCGCCGATTCCACCTGCGGTAGTGCCTATGCCTGTGACGGAGCCGACGGCCTTTCTCGGGAACATATCAGAAACAGTCGTGAAGAGATTTGCCGACCATGCCTGATGAGCTGTGGTGCCGATACAAATCATCGCGACCGCTAGCGTCACTGCCATGGAACCGAACCGCGCGACGTCGCCGAAATATTGCGTGAAGAGAACTGTCAGTGGGAGGATGGCGATGATAAGCATGGTCGTCATGCGAGCCTTGTAAACGGGCATGCCGCGCTTGATGAAAGATAAAGGAATACTGCCGCCATAGATGCTACCGATAATTGAGACGCCGTACACGATAAACGACGGGAGTATTACCTGACTTTCCGTCATGTGAAATTGCGAGACCAGGTAAGCCGGAAGCCAGAAGAGGTAGAACCACCATATCCCATCGGTCATAAATTTGCCGGCGAAAAACGCCCATGTTTGTCTGTAGCGGAAGAGCTTCAACCAGGGAAGTTTCCCCGCCTTGCCGTCCGCAGGCTCATCTCTCTCCGTAGCCTCATCATCGATATGTATATAGTCGTACTCCGATTTCTTGAGCCGCTTCTGCTTCGAAGGTATTTCGAAAAGCCAAAACCAGAAGATCAGCCACAATAGCCCTACCGCGCCGGTTAGAATGAACGCCATCTTCCAGCCGTGACTTTCGCCGAAATAAATCAGACACCATGGCACGAAGATCGCGCCAAGCATCGCGCCGAAGTTCGATCCGGCATTGAAAATCGCGGTCGCCAATGCGCGCTCTCGCTTCGGGAACCACTCCGCCACAGTCTTGACCGATGCCGGGAAATTTCCCGACTCGCCGACGGCAAACAGGCTCCGGATAAGAATGTTCATGGAAAGGAGTTCGCCGACAAAAGCGTTAGCGATTCCAAAAACGGACCACGAGATCAGAGAGATCGCGAGCCCAATCTTAGTCCCGATTTTGTCGATGATCCACCCGCCGAAGACGGTTGCTATCGCATATACGCCTGTGAAAAAGGCTGTCAAATATGAAAAGTCGCCGCTTGTCCACCCGAAGCCTCCTTGCGCCTTGGGTTTACAAAAAACCACTTCCAAGAAACTAATTACTTCTCGGTCCATGTAATTGGCGGTAGTCGCGAAAAAGAGAAGCGATACTATTACCCACCGGTATTTGCCTATCTTTGTCTCAGCTGGCAAGCTGACCTGAGACTCAGCTGTAGTCATAATGATTGGTCCTCCGGGTGCTCTGATTCCCTTTTGTTAGGATGACGGTCACATAGCGCCAAATTATTTAGGCGTATATCATCGGTCAAAACGCAGACCATGATCCTAGTTGAATTTTGCTTCAATTGAAAATCATCGAATGTTTGCATCGCCTTACTTGAGCAGCATCAATTTCTTCGTCCGGTTGAATCCGGCTGACTCCAACCTGTAGAAATAGACTCCGCTCGCCAATCCGGCCCCGTCAAATCGAGCCACATGCTCTCCAGGCGCCTGTTCGCCGTCAACAAGCGTGGCGACAAGTCTCCCGAGTATGTCATAAACCCGGAGCGTGACTTGCCCGGATTTAGGAAGCGTGTAGGCGATCATGGTAGTCGGATTGAACGGGTTCGGATAATTCTGATCGAGACTAAACTTGGCGGGCAGTGTCGGTGCAGGTTGAACTGACGTTAGTCTTGAAAAAGTTCCGTTTACCTGAAGGATGTACCCGGGTCCGTATGAAGCGGTGGACAAAGTGTTCACGGTGTCGACAGCCGCGTTTCTTATCGTGAGACCGGTGTTTGCCGAGATCGTGTCATTCTGAAGGAGCATATTCTTCATAGGAAGCTCCGGAAGTCCAACCATGAATCCCGCTGTAGGTGAGCCGCTGGATACAAGGTGTATTATGCTGATATCATGAAAATCCGGCGTCGTTGACGTGACGGTTTGCGCCGGATCGGATTCTGAGGCGATTTTCGGATAGTAGCCGGAAATCCAAATCGGATTTGCGACGTTTTGCATCGTGATATTCTTGTAAACGCAGTGCCTCACATTACCGCCGTTCCCGCGGTATGATTTGATGCGTATGCCATTATCTGTGCCGTTGAAAGAACAGCTATCCACATACATACTGTCCACACCACCGGACGTCTCGCTTCCGATCGACAAGCCGTGACCATGCAAGAAAATGCAGTCCTTAATCCAAAGCTGTGAGCAGCCCGCGTTGGGATCCGATGGATCGTATCGGCCGGACTTTACCGCTATGTCGTCGTCGCCGTTGTTTATCAGGCAATGGGCGATATAAACAACGTGACACGTCGCGGGATCAATGCCGTCTGTGTTCGGCGAATTCGAAGGGGCGAGGATCGTATCGTACTCTAACGTATCGTACCAGCATTCCTCCAGCGAGACGTGAAACATCGGGGAGTTTTCAAGAGTAACGCTGTCAATCACAACATGATATGAATTCCAGAATTCGATCAGCCGCGGCCTCGAGATCCCTGTAGCTTTGTAAGCGGCCCACCACGGTTGGCCGTTACCGTCAATCGTGCCTCCGCCCGTTATGGTGATGTTTGAATCGTGCTTACATCCGATAAACGCGAATGGGTCGAGCCCGGCGAAAGCCGTATCATTCGTCGTCGCGTAAAGCGTCGCCGAGCTGTCAATCCGCAGAGTGACGTTGCTCTTCATCGTAATTGGCCCCGATAGGAACTTCCCGTTTTTCAGTTCCACCACACCTCCGCCTGCGTTGTTTGCGCTGTCGATCGCGGCCTGGAGAGCCTTCGTATTGTCGGTCGCGCTATCCCCGACGAAGTCGCTCGATGACGCGAAGAACATCCTTCTCCCTGTCGCGCTTCTTGTCGCGGAAACTGAAGGTCTCGCGGTCATCAACCCCACCAAGGCCGCCGCGAGCAGGTACATATAAAATCTGATTTTCTTATATCTCTTCATTTCATTAGAACCATTTTATGAATCTGCCTTTGTCCGCCGCTTTCGAGCACCTCGAAATAAACACCGGAGGACAGTTCTCCGGCGTTGAACGGCACAGAATAAATTCTACCGGGCGTGACGTCACCCGAGAACAATGTAGTCACCCGTTGTCCGAGGATATTGTAAACCCTCAGCAATGCGACTCCCCTCTTCGCCACCGTGAATTGTATCGTTGTGGTAGGGTTAAATGGATTCGGGTAATTCTGGTAAAGCTTGAAAACGGCAGGGATGGTCTCGACTCGACGGATCGGTGTCGCTCCAAAATTTCCAACTACAAATGTTCCGAGCAACGGGACATTTCCCTGCGATACGGTATAAGGTTCGGAGGCAAAACTTGTGGTGTAGTCCCCGCTTCCAGCCTCAACATACGTTGAAGAATCTTTTTCAAGAAACATCTCAGCAAAAGAAGCTCTGTTCGCGGCAAAAGCTGAATCTTCTTCGCTTTTCATCCATCCGAATTTAAGCGAGTAACTTCCGCCCGAGACGGATGAAGAAACAATTTTCCATTTCAAATTCACCCGGGCATTCGCTTGGGCGCTAGTTCCGGAATCGGGAGACACCGACACGCTGATCGTTTCTGGCTCGCTCCCAGTCGCGACCCAAACCGGAGCATAGCCGTCGGTAGTGCCAACCGGAAAGAGCACCTGATTTGCGCTAACAGCGGTGATCTTCAGCATGCCCGTTGAATCCGTCACTATATAATTGCCCGTTGTGCCGCCTCCGGTTCCCCCGGCAACAAGACTATGCTTGCCGAGTATGAGTCGCCCGGCAGCGACATTAACCATTCCACTGACCACAAGCCCTTTCGACAACGTCAGGCCGCTCGAGTTGACCGTTGTCAGCTTATAAGCAGTGTCGGGCATCCAGTTTCCCGTAACCTGAGGAGAGGTACCATTAAAAACATAGCTTGCATTCGAGCTGAAAACTTTTTCCCCTGTCAACTGGATGTTTCCCGTGCTGTCGAGTCCTTCCGGACTTCCCATCCCAAGGAGTGCGCCCGCGTTCAATCGAAAGCCTTGTCCACCTTTGATGGTATCGCCTTGCGGCAAAGCCAGGGTTCCATTAACCACGAAAGTTCCCGGACCGCCGATCACCCACGGCTTCCCTGTCTGGACAAACATCACTGATGTCCCTGCTTTGATGGTATCATTAATTACCGGCTGCATTTGCGTTGACGACATCACAAACGGCGCATGCAGCGCAACAACCTGGGAAGACACTCCAACAAAATTAAAAGCAAAAACGCCCAGTGAGTTAGTGCCGAAGACTGCCGTGCTGTCTACGGTAAGATTTCCGGTCAGGTTGATGATGCCGGTCTCAGTTGTGGAGGTGGAGCCGGTGCTGCTGCCTGCCTGAAGCTTAGCGCCATTCACGAGATGCAGGTCGCCAGTTATATTGAAAACGCCGAGCCGGTGCGAGCTGGACGAGCTGGAGAACGGGCCCATGCGGGCCATGCCCGAAGCGGTCGAAGAGTCGCCCGCGGTGACGTTGCCCATAATGTTCCAAATCCCGGTGAGATCGTTTCCGCCGTCCACGCATGCCCACTGTCCCGAAATGATGGACACATTTCCCTTCACCGTCTGAGTGAGGCTCCTGTTCACGCTCGCGTTTGTCGCGCGGAAGTTGCTGCTTGCGCCGCCCGTGTTAATAATCAGGTTCCCGTTGATGGTCAGATTCGCTCCGCATGTCGTTCCACTCTTCAGAACAATTACATTTCCGAATGTAGAATCGTAACCGGCAGAACCTAGCGTACTTCCGGCGCTGCTCGTGTGAACATAATTCCCTTGAGGGCTAATATCATACGAAGCTGCAACAGGGAATGAAGGCGCTTTTGAATTGCTGTTGTAATACCACGCGTTCGGAAGGAGCGAAAGCATTCCTTTCACAACCATCGGCCCAAAGCCATTGAGCTTCCCCGAGGAGAGTATGTTCAAATCTCCGCATCGCACGGTATCTACGCCGGAAACTGTCACGGAGTCTCCGCCAAGGATTACCACATAGTCTGACGTATCGGGGACCACGCCGCCGGCCCACGTGGCAGTGCTATTCCAATCTCCGCCCCCGGTACCGTTAGTAGAAAGGACAACTGGTCCGGTTCCACTTTCAAAGGCGCCGATGTCGGAAGCTTTTCCTTTGAAAGGTATTCCGACATCGATGCCCGCGTCGATGAGCGAGCTTCCAGGCGCAAGCCTTAAAAGAGGCGTGGCAGGGAGAGAGCCACCGGCCAGCCTTGGCAGGCGCGCGAGCGATGTATCGAGGCTGAGGAAATCGGCATCTGTAACGTTGTGCCCCTGCCAGCTGTTCGAATCCTGCACCGCACCGGCAACTATTCTCGTATCGCCGAGGGCCGGATCGATTGAGAGATCGTTCATAAATGTGTCGATGCCAACCTTCGGGGTCTCAGGGAAAGAGAAGTTGTATGTGCCGTTTCTATAGGCCGTGCAGTTGTGAAGGACGATACCTGCCATGTTGTTGTTCTGATCGAAGCCTTTGACGGTATTGTCGAACGAGACACAATTGGTTACGATGTGAGGGCCGACCGAATCCGCCCCGCCGAGTTTGAAACCGTTTCCATTTCCGGTAAAGCCCTGAATATTCCAGAGGTTGTAGCCGTTGTGGAAAGCCCAGCAGCTGTCGAAGACCACGCGGTTAGGCGTGCCGTAACAGTCGTAACCATCATCGGAGTTATCGTACACGCGGCATCCACGAAGCACATTACCAGGACCACCGTCAAGTTTGACGTCAATTCCATCCGCGTTTTGTCCCTCTGTCGCAGGATCGTTATTGTCGAACGCATCGCAATTGTGGATGTAATTGTAGCTCCCTCCGCTGCTTATCTGAATGCCGGTGTCCTTACAATATGACACGCTGCAGTTCTCGATGATATTATGAGATCCTGAGATGAAAATTCCATTGTCGCCGGCGTTCTCAATTGTGAGTCCCCGCAAATACCAGTAGTCTCTTTTGAGCTCGATTCCCCGCGACGAAGATGAGTAACTTTCACCTGAGAAATTGAGTATCGGTTTTTCACCGGGGTACGCCCACAAGTTGATATAGTCTGTAGCTGTTCCGCTGACGCCGGCTTTTAGAGTCGCGTTCAACGTGTAAGTGCCGGCTCTCAGATAAATTATCGTTCCGGCTGAAGCGACAGACATTGCCTTCGCGATAGTCTGGTACGGCAAACTGATTGTACCAGGATTAGAATCACTCCCATCCGGTGAAACATACACAGAGTTTTGCGCCGCCGCTGCTGCAGATGTGAGAAACAGCAGAAACATGGCCCGCATCAATTTCGACATCGCATACCTGAAAACTGAATCTCCTGACATCACGGAATTAATCATTTAGATAGTTCCCCGTTTATCCTGACATTTTCGAGTTTAAGCCCCGTGGTGAACTGAATGTTGTTTCCTTTCGCAACGCCGCCCAGTTCGCAATCCTTAAGCACGATATGCTGAATTTTCGACTGTGGAAGCCCGGTCAAGAACAAACCGTACTCACTCTTCTGTGAAGTCAGGTTGTCGACAAACACATTCCTGACAATCGGATAATAGCTGTACCCCTTTGCCTCTGGAGGATCATAATTCAGATTGACCCTGAGGATAGAGACCTTCACCTGGCCTACTTTGATATTGCGCGCGTAAATATTTTGAATAATGCCGCCCCTCTTCTTGTTCGACTTCAGGCGCAAAGCCTGGTCGAGGTCCGGGCTGCTCATATTGCAGTTCTCAATAAAAATGTCTTCGGCTCCACCCGTTATCTCGCTTCCTATCGAAACTCCGCCATGTCCGTTTCTCATCGTGCAGTCGCGTATTATCATCTCTTTCGCCGGGACATTGACCCTGCGCCCGTCATTATTCCTACCCGACTTGATTGCGATGCAATCGTCGCCTGTGTTGAACACGCAGTGCTGTACCAGGACATCGGTGCAAGACTCGGGGTCACAACCGTCGGTGTTAGGACCGCTGGCGTTGGTTTCGACTCCATCGATGGTGACGTCCGTGCAAAGCACGGGATGGAGGAACCAGAACGGTGAGTTTTCCAGATGGACATTTTTTATAAGGACATTCTTACAGCGGTAGAATTCGACAAAAGTCGGCCGAAGATAGTGACCTGGTCCAAAGACCCTGTCATTCAACGGGGCCTTTTCGTCGTTGTACTTCTCAAGAAGGGGCCAGCTGATCGGCTTATTGCTTAGCTTTTTCCAAGGCCACCAGTGCTGACTATCGGCCTGTCCGTCGAGTAGCCCTCTCCCGGTCAGCGCCACGTTTTCCTGGCCGTAGGCGTAAATGAGCGGCGAGTAGTTCATCAATGTGATTCCCTGCCACCTGGCATGCACGAGCGGCAGATAGTCGTTAGGGTTAGTGCTGAACTTAACAACCGCGCCTTCCGAGATATGCAGATCAATATTACTCTTCAGGTGAATGGCTCCCGTAAGAAACACGCCTTCGGGCACAACCACATGTCCACCTCCGGCCTTACTGCAAGCATCGATTGCCTTAACAAACGCATCTGTGCAAAGAGTCTTCCCGCCGGCGACGGCACCATAGTCGGTGATCACAAAATTTCTATCAGGAAACTTTGGAGGGACAATTCGTTTGAGGATTTGTGGTACAAGATTCCAGCCGCGAGCCGCCTCTTCTCTGTTTCCGGCAAATACCGGGATGCTTCCTACCGAGATCATAATGATGGCAAGCAAGAATGATGTCGCGGCAACAAAAGACCTTCGGCTATTCCCATTTGAAATATCTTTCTGAAAAGTCATCGCTTGTCCCTTTGAGTGTTATTTTTGAGTAACCGCGTTCCGCTGGACGTCGGGTCCGTACCGGACCGGCATCTTCGCCAATTTCAGATCTGTATTCATGATCCTGATTCCACTCGTTTCTTTCCCGGCAACATTCATGAATACATCAGTCCCCTGAGGGCAGAACCCTTTATCGATCGTCAGATCTTTTGTATTGTTGATCTTGTAAATATCGCCGGTCTTCGGCAGGAGCGTCACGTTCTTCAGCGTGATCCCGGATGCAAAGTCGGAGAAGAACCCGGTCTGTGCGGAGATAACCGAATTTGAAATTGTCACATTCTTTACGGGCATCTCAGGCAAACCGTCGATCCGGACGGCTTCCCTGGCACCCTCGCAATAAATGCAGTCGATATGAAAGTTTTCAAAAACCGGGGTCAAGGCATTGACTGGCTGCGGCCCTTCGCCTTTTCCAAAACCCTCGTAGTACGTGCTAAACAGAATCGCCTGGTGGACAATGTCTTTCATGAAGATGTTGCTGACGTAAATATTCCTGACGACGCCTCCCCTTCCTCTCGCGCTCTTGAATCGCAATCCTATGTCGGTGCCTATATAGTCGCAGTTTCTTACCGAGACGTTTTCCATTCCGCCGTCGGTATTGCTTCCGATGACGAATCCACCGTGAGCATGGTACACGATGCAGTCGGCGATCACGATATTTTTCAAGGCGGTGTTGCCGGATTTGTCGCGGCTCGACTTCATGCAGATCCCGTCGTCACCCGCCGTGACCGTGGACTTATACAACAAAACGTTCTTTGACGATGCGATGTCGATCCCATCGCCGTTCTGAGCCCAATATTCGTTATTGACCTTGACATGGCGGATCACAACGTCTTCGCAGCGGTCGGGATACATCGCGAACTTAGGCGAGTTCGTTAGAGTTATCCCGCTGATGAGCACATTACGGCACCTGCTAAGCATAAAGAGAATCGGCCTCATGTAATCCCGCGCGGGGAGAAAATCCGACGCGGTCAGTTCGCTCTTCTTTTTTGTCTTGAAGAGATTCTTCAAATACTCCTCGCCATCCGCGGCTTCCTTCGTCGGCCACCAGATTTTCCCGTCGTTTGTCACCACCCCACCGGACTTCACGAAACCTTTCCACATCGATTCTGTGACCTTGGATTTCTTGACGGGCCGCCAGGTTACTCCCTCGCCGTCGAGTACACCGTCGCCGGTAATTGCGATGTCGTGCAAATTAAATCCATACAAAGGAGAGGCAACAACAAATCCTCTCGTCGGGGATTTGATGATCGGGTAGTCCGCATGGTTCTTGCTGAAAGCGATGAGCGCTCCGCGACTAACATGGAAATTCATATTGCTACGAAGCTCTATCGGCCCCGTCAGCCAGAGACCCGGAGGCACGATTACTGTTCCACCTCCCGCCTTCGAACAAGCTTCAATCGTCTTTCTGAAGGCATCTGTATTCATGACCTTGCCGTTGCCGACGGCGCCGTAGCTTTCAATGTTGAAGGTCCGATTCGGTATCTCGGGCGACCTGATCTCGGGCATCCTGAAGGGGAGGTTCGAGGTGTATTTCCGAATTTCGGATTTAACCTGTTGGAAACCGCCCTTTCCGAAAGCCTTAGAAACGGAACTCACTGAAAAAAGGAAAAGCGCCATGAGAGTTAGAGAGCTTTTCAGATTTTTCATCGACATCTAATCACCGTTCGTTTTTATTGAAAGACTTTTTATCGTGTTTCTTAAAAAGGAAGAGGGCTCCGTCGCCACGTCCGGCAAAGGTGCGCGCGCCGGAGTCCTCTCGACTTTTTAAGCCGCGGCCATAATCTTACTTGATGAGCATCATCTTCTTGGTCGCGACGAAGTTTCCAGCTCTGAGCATATAGAAGTAGACTCCGCTCGCGAAACGATCCATGTTGAAGCTGAGATCGTAGTGTCCGGCATTCTGATGCTCGTTAACAAGTGTCGCCACTTCCTGCCCGAGGACGTTGTAAACCCTAAGCGTCACGAAGGCCGCCTTCGGGAGGCCGTACTTTATTTCCGTCGATGGGTTGAAGGGATTGGGATAGTTCTGTTCAAGCGAAAATTGCTTGGGAATATTTGAGGTGACCGAATTTACCGCTGTCGGCACCAGCAGCTTTCCTCCCGTGATCGAAACTTTTCCGCCAGATCCCAGAGTGAAAGGTATCGTGTTATTGAAAAGACCGGCTACCAAAGAGAGTGTCCCGTTTATGGTGGTCTCCTGTGAAAGCGTGACAGTATCGGCATTATCGATCGTCAGATTATTTACCGTCGAAGGGAGTCCGGATCCGGTTACCTGCGAAGAAGTCCCGTTATAGACGTAGTTGGCTTCGCTGCTGAACACGCGCGCAGAGTCGTTCTGAATATTGCCGGAATCGGGTATCGCCGCGTCCGCAGCCACGATGCCATCGGGGCTTCCGATTCCGAACGTGGCTCCGGGGTTCACAATAAACTTCTGGACTCCTTCTATCGTATCGGCGCCGCCGACATTGAAAGTTCCGTTCACGACGAAAGCGCCACCGCCGTTCGACGCGTTTTGCATCTCAGATCTCCAGACATGTCCGCCTGTGAATGTGACATTCGCGCCGGCAGCGACGGTATCCCAAAGCGTGCATACCGGAGGTCCGCTGTGATTGAAAGACACGTTGTCGCCAAGCGTGACCGTCTGCGGCTTCGTGCCTTTGAAGTTGATAATGAAATTTCCCGTCGAGTTTACGGCAAAACTCGCCGTGGAATCGAATGTAAGATTTCCGTAAACGTTTACTTCGGCGATCTGATTGATGCTCTGGTTGCTTCCTGAATTACTTCCGGCCGCGAGTCTGCCGCCGTTGATGAAAGACATGTTGCCTTT
>JAJYOS010000042.1:12307-15508 GCA_021796055.1 Bacteroidota bacterium | reverse complement strand
ACCCTGATTACTGTATATCCCCCGCCCGATTCGGTGGTCGAATCAGGAATCAGACAAGATCCCCAGACTGGCGGAATACTTTTACAATGGTACAAAACGGCAGGCGCGTCTGCTTACGAAATCTTTCGATCTGACACGACGGACCCTAACGATAATCCGATTCAATTCTCCATGGCTCTCAATGTGATATCATCCACGGTTTTGAACGACACATCCGCCGTTGATGGTCTCGCGAGGACGGGCAAGAGATATTTCTATTACATAGTGGCGGTTAGTTCCGATGGCAGCCAAGGTCTCCCTTCGGACACAATTAGTTATGAGCTTATTGACAGGCCCGCGCTAATCGCTCCCGTGAACGGCAGTGCGGTACAACGTACATCGACAACTTTCGGTTGGGTCAACACGAGCGGGGGATATACAGTAATCAGGGTAGAGGACTTGACGGTCACGCCCGTCGCTCCCGTTTGGGTAAGCAAAAGATTTCAGACCTTCGCGCAGTACCCCTCCGTCGCGTACGACTTCGACAGCGCCTCTACACAGCAGCTTATTCCCGAGCATTCCTACCGCTGGCGCGTCGGGCGTTTTGGTGTCGATGCGGCCGGCAGGCTGTACGAGGGCTCCACTTCCACTTGGGGGACGTTTACTGTCAATTAGAAAACACGAGGTCAACTGTCCAGTCTTCGTGCGATCAAAGAAGAAGCGGCGTCCACTCCTGCCGCCGCGCCATTTGTTACCATGCCTCCGTTAACGGGCATGCAGACTGATCGGTTCCTGACAGGATTTACGCCGCGGTGTTGTCCACCACTCTTAACACCTCCGAGGTCATCCGCCGGATGCGGCGCTACTCAGACGATTCAGCTCGACAACGTCGCTTTTAGACGTGCGCCGCGTCGTACGATTTAACAGACTTATTGATGGACTCCTTCGCGGCCTGAGCTCCTTCCCATCCGAAACTCTTCACGAACTTCCCTTCGAGCTCCTTATAAGTCTCGAAGAAATGTTCGGCTTCACGGAGGAAGTGCCTCGCCACATCTGTTATGTCGAACACGTGGCTGTAGCGTGGATCGAGCGAGGGCACCGCGAGTATCTTGCTATCCGATCCCTTCTCATCCGTCATCACAAGCACGCCGACGGGTCTCGCGCGAAGCAGGAGTCCCGTCAGGAGCGGTTCCTCATTGAGGACAAGGACATCGAGCGGGTCGCCGTCATCCCAAAGCGTGTGCGGAATAAATCCGTAGGCGGTTGGATAATGGACGGCTGAGTAGAGCACACGATCCAGCCTGAAGACTTCCAGCTTGGGATCGTATTCAATTTTGGTGTGAGTTCCTTTAGGTATCTCGATTATTACATTTATTTCATCCGGCGCATTATCGCCGATCGGCAATTCCTTTAGATTCGGCATCTACTTTCTCGAACTTTGTTTTCGTTTTATACGCATGAAAGGGAGACACGGCGGAGTGCTAATACAAAAACCCGACTAAATTGCATCTCGCTATCGATACAATTTACAACAAACGAAAATTAAAATTCGTTCGAAGTATCAGAGATTAAGTTACCGGTTTAGCTGGCAGCTCCGATTTCATGCGGAGCATGTCACGCGTCAAGGACCTCCCTTACTTTCTTGAGTATGTCGGATACTTTATACGGCTTTAGTATCACTTCGCTCGCGCCATTCTGAAGTATTGCCGACCGTTCATCAGGTTCTATATAGCCGGTCGCGAGGATAAACTTAACGGCGGGATCGACTTCCTTGATCCATGTCAAGACTTCGCTTCCGGACAATTTTGGCAATCCCATGTCCGAAATGACCAGCGCGATCCGGTCGTGATTCTTCATGTAAACCTCGACTGCGTCGCGTCCATCCCACGAGCTCATTACACTGTACCCCTTCGACATAAGCATTGTGGCGAGCAGCTCGTTCAACATCTCTTCATCTTCCACAATGAGTATAGTCTCATCCCCGCCCCGGATCTCGTCGTCGCCGAATCTCTCAGGTTGAAACGCAGCATCGCGGCCGTGATACGCCGGTAAATAGACTGAGAAGCTTGCCCCCTTCCCCGGTTCGCTCCTCACGTTGAGAAAACCGTGATGTGACTCCACTATACCCGATACGATCGCGAGGCCCAGGCCGTTACCCTTACCCTCCTCCTTCGTCGTGAAGAAAGGTTCAAACATATGTTCCAGTATGTCCTTCGACATTCCGCAGCCGCTGTCGCTCACGCCGATCAAAACATAGTCATCCGAAGAAGCGGTGGGGAACATCCTGGATACGATATCGGTAGAGGCTACTTCCTTAACGAAGGTTCCATTGGCGATCCTCCTTTGACCATAGACGTTTCAATGGAGCTTGCCAGCTCAAGCGTGTCCCTCCTGCCTCGCGATCTCGATTAATCTCTCGATGCTCACCCTGCTGCCGGGACAACTCTTTATGGAATAAATCTCACGGTGACCGATTATATGTTCCCTGTCAATCGGAATGTGCCATCGGCTGGCTATGTCCGCTATGAGCTCCGCGCTAGACTTGTACATAGAGTCGGTCCACTCGCTGTCTTTGAAACCCTCATGCTCGATACCTATCGTGTAGTAATTTGGATTGATATACCCATCGCTGGCCGCGCCCCGTTTTATCAGAGGCCACAGAGGATCGTGCACTCTACCTGCGTGCCAGGCCGTATCTGACTCCTTTACGTAGCGGTGGATTTCTCCATTGATTCCGATGCCGTAATGGGCGGATACCTTAGACTTCGGATTGCTAAACCAGCTGTCGGCGCCCGCAAGCGTCCCTTCCATTATGTGGATTACGATCGCCTGCGGAACATAGCGTCTCCTTCCGATAGAAAAATTCGGGCTTGGAATTTCAATTATGTCCATCGCTTCGCCATTCTTCGGACTGCATTTGCTTTCGTCCGCAGTCTAGCCCGGGAGATTATCATAGACAATATGCGAGACGAAAGACTCGCGAGCTTCCCCAAACATTAGCCGATTGCCAACGATTTAACCCTGAGGCCACCCCCAAGTGGATTGATGAGTTTTCATTCGGAGCGTGGCGGACGCAACGATCTGCTGCCTCTTACTGGTTTGAGGATAAGCTTCAATTGATTCCGTTTCGTATAATTTTGATGCTATTCCGATTGGCGTCTTTCGCCAAGACTTTGCTCATCCCGAAGTCAAGTTTGTCGCCGCGACCGGTTTCCTCGCGCC
>JAJYOS010000042.1:0-12297 GCA_021796055.1 Bacteroidota bacterium | reverse complement strand
TATCTATTCATCCAACAGTCGTCTTATGCACTCAAGCACTTCCTCTTGTTTATAAGGCTTAAGTATAATCCCCTTCGCTCCCGCTTGAATAAGTTCTTCTCTTTCTTCAGGCGCGAGGAAACCGGTCGCGGCGACAAACTTGACTTCCGGATTTATCGTCTTCATACGCCCGATGACCTCCAGGCCGGACATCTTTGGAAGGCCGTAATCGGAGAAGACAATGTCTATACCCTTCCACTGTCGTTCGTAAATTTCCGCCGCCTCCTCGCCATCCCCCGCTGTAACCACTTTATAACCGCTGGAGCTAAGAATCGACACGGCCAACTCTTTGAGCATCTCTTCGTCCTCGACGACAAGCACCGTCTCGCTACCGGCGAGTGCGCTCGAAGCCGATTCGCGTCTGCCAATATCCTCCTCGACTGAGAAGGTGACCGCGGGTAAGTATATCGTAAAAGTTGTCCCGCGCCCCCGCTCGCTGACAACGTTTATGTAGCCGCCATGATTCTCCACTATACCGAACACAACAGACAGTCCAAGACCGGTTCCCTTTCCCGGCCCTTTTGTCGTGAAGAATGGCTCGAAGACATGCTGGCGAGTCTCTTCATCCATACCTTCGCCATTATCGCTAATCGTCATTCGCGCGTACGCTCCGGCCCGCGCCCCGCTGAACTCCGAACGTACTTCTTCGCAGCTCGCGGTGTCGGTCGATATAACCAGCGCGCCGGAGCCGCGCATGGCGTCGCGCGCGTTCACCGAAAGGTTAAGCAGAACCTGATGAATCTGTGTCGAATCGGCGGTGACTGGCGGAAGATGTTCATCAAGTTGACATACCAGCGTCATCGTGCGGGGAAAAGTCTCGTAGAACAGTTTCTGGAGTTCCTTGACGCAATCGTTGAGAGACACCAGCGAGAAAGACACCTCGCTCTTCCTCGCGAAGGTCAGCATCTGCCTGACCAGGGACGCCCCTCGATCCGCTGCCTGTGTAATCGCCCGGGCGCTTTTGAGCACCCTTTCATCCGCTTCGCGCATGCGTTCGATCAGCGATGAATTCCCCAATATGATCCCGAGAACATTGTTGAAATCGTGCGCTATCCCCGCGGCTAGTATCCCGATCGACTCCATTTTCTGGGACTGGATCAGCTGTTCCTGCAGCTTCTTACGATCGCTTATGTCCTCCTTGATCGCGATATAATGAGTGACGCTTAGCCCGTCATCCTTGACCGGCGTTATGGTCATCTCCTCGTCGTAGAGATTCCCATCCTTCCGCTTGTTTACAAGCTGGCCATGCCACGGGCGACCTGCTGATATCGTGTCCCACATCTGTTTGTAGAATGATTCCGGGTGCCTTCCCGATTTGAGGAGACGCGGATTCTGACCCGCTGCTTCATCCGCGCCATATCCGGTAAGAGCTGTAAATGCCGCGTTGACAAACTGTATGTTGGCTTCCCGATCAGTGATAACGATCGCGTTTGCGGCGGACTGAATGGCAGCCACCCATAGGCGCGTTGCCTCCTCCGCTTTCTTCCGCGCAGTAATGTCACGATAGTTTATGACAATCCCCCTAACGGCATCGTTGTCAAGCAGGTTGACCCCCGTTGCTTCGACAATTCTCCACGATCCGTCCTTATGCTTGAGACGGAGCTGAACGGTGACTCTTGAGCCGGGCGAATTTTTCAGCCCCTCAAGCGCGCTGCGGACAATATCCCTGTCATCAGGGTGAACGGTGTCTAGCGCTCCGACGCCTTCATCTTCTTCGTATCCGAGCAAACGTTTCCTTGACGGACTTCGGTAAACATTTTCAAAATTCTTGTTAAGGACGGCGATGGCATCCGAAGCATTCTCGACGAGCGCGCGCAGGTACTCTTCCTTTTCCTCCAAACTTTTTTCCGCCTCCTTGCGCTCAGTGATGTCACGAATAATCATGCTCGTCCGTTCATCACCGTAATAGTCTTTGAGAACGGAGCTGGATAACTCCGCCGGAAATTTCGAACCATCTTTTCGGACCAATGAAAGCTCGCCCTTGAACCTCCCTGTGCGTTGCCGTTCCTCCCGCGCCGCGTCATGGCGCGGATCATCGGGGTCAGCAACGCCGGCGCGTCCAATTAATTTGAGCTCTTCTTCGGTCCGACCTAAAATTCGGCACGCCGCCGGATTCGCGGCTAATATTTCGCCACTTGGGCTGGTCAGCAATATCGCGTCGATGCTGCTCTCAAATAAGGAATGATAATTTTCCTCGCTTGCAATGAGCGCGTTTTCCGCATGTTGACGGTCCTTTGACTCCGACTCCCAACGCGTCAGCTGCCTTCTCAGAACAAAATAAAGCAGAACTGCCGTCACAGTCACAAAAGCCCACCCCTTGAACGTTTGAATTTCCGACAACAGCCTAACATTTTTTATTAGAATCGCCGCCACACGATCCGACAACAAAATCCACACGACGGATATCACCCAGTAAACTATCGCGGTTCTAGACGAAATCCGGACCGAGTTGTTCTTCACGCTAGATCATCCTTTTGTTTTACATATGAATTGAATGTGCTAGTATGATCGCCTTTAGAGCGACGAGTAACATGCATTGTTCGAATAACACAGCGCTAATCAAAAAGAGTACGCTCCGCTAAAATTATTATCTGCCAGATATAGTCACTGACTTGTCGTGAGCAGAACGATATCTAACATTGTCAATTATTTGCAAGCCTTCGATCCAAAGACAGGTTCGCCGCGACTCGTCTCCAACCAAGCGACGAGTCAACGCACCTCGTTCAATATCGGAGTCTGTATCGCCCCAATTTCATCCTGACCAATCTTCAATTCTTCGAACACCGCGATTGAGTTTTTCCCTTTCTTAAGCCAGGGTGCCGGGACATAAATAGTTTGTTGCGGTCCGATATCCCAATACCTTCCAAGATTGTGCCCGTTAATCCAGACGCATCCCTTTCCCCAGTCTCTCATGTCGAGGAAAGTGTCTCCGGCCCTCTTAAGCTTGAAGCTCCCCACTCTTATGACAGGATATTGAAAATCGCCCTTCAGTTTTGAACTTGTACGCGGTTGCGTCGCGAAGGGGAAGCGGTACATCTTCCATCCCCTTATCACGCGTCCGTCAAGGGTAACTTCTTTCGTGATTCCCTGATGATTATCGTTGATGTAAGCTCCATAGTTGATCCGTCCAAGATTCTCGACAAAAATGTCGAGCGTGTTCACGCTGTCGGGAAGGTCGACGTTGCAGGAATCCTGTGCCAGCATCCGGTTGAGAACGGCAGTCCGTTTGCCGTTCACGAATACAATTCCGTAGTCTCGCAGGCGATCAATATTTAGTTTGCCGGACACAGGCCCTCTCACCTGCGCTCGGTACATCACATAGCCGTAAGCCTGGTGCAGGGCTTCAAAAGTAAGCGGATACTCGGAGCAAACAGGTACCGGCAGATCGTGGATAATATCGGTCACATAATTGAGTTTGAATTTCGGTATGGCAATTACTCTTTCAACGGCAGGCACCTTGGAAAGCTTCGTCGCTGAAGGTAAATACTTTTCGATCACTTTCCTAAGCGCGAAAAATTTTGGTGTCGGATGTCCCGCTTCGTCGATCGGCGCGTCGTAGTCGTAGCTGCTTATCTGCGGCGAGTAAGTTCCCGGGCCGGAATAATTGGCTCCGCTCATAAATCCCCTCGTCGTCCCGCCGTGAGCCATATACATATTGACTGAAAGTCCGTGAGACAGGATGGTGTTGAGCTGTTCGACACAAACCTTTGTCGAGACTTTGTTGAAAGGTTTTCCCCAGCTGTCGAACCATCCGGGGTACCATTCCCCTATGAAAAATGGTCCGTGACCGTCGTGGTTAGCTCTCACAACTGTCTCGATCTGCTTTATGTCGATTGAGCCATCGACCGCCGGAAGCGCTCCTTCTACCGAACCCTTCGACACATTGTCGATCCCGTCGAGAGTATAGAAGGGCACGTTAAATCCCGCCTCTCTCATCATCCGCTCGTTAATCCTGAGATATTTCTTGTCGTCGCCGTACGAGCCGTATTCGTTTTCGATTTGGACCATGAGTATCGGTCCGCCGTGAGTGATCTGGAGCGGAGCGAGCTGTTTTCCGAGCTGCTCGTAATACGCTTTCATGAGTCTCAGGAATTTAGGATCACGGCTTCGTACTTTGAGCCCCTTTATATTGAGCAGCCAATATGGGTAGCCTCCAAACTCCCACTCGGCGCACGCGTAAGCGCTCGGCCTGATGAGGACCCACAGCCCCTCCTGCTGTGCCATCCTGACGAACGCGGCAACATCAGCATTCCCCTTGAAATTATACTTTCCTGGTTCCGGCTCCTCCTGATTCCAGAAGACGTATGTGCATATCGTATTCAGTCCCATCGCCTTTGCCATTCGGAGCCTGGCGCGCCAGTAGGCTCTGGGTATTCGAGCGAAATGCATCTCGCCGCTTATGATCTGAAAAGGTTTGTCGTCCAGGAGGAAACGGTTTCCGGAAATCTTGAAGCTGTGCGCCTGCGCAACAGGAATGGCGGCACAAACCGCGAAGAGTATGGCTAATAATAATTTCTTCAACTCAAGGTGCTCCTTCCCCCGTCAATAATTGCGATTCGCGTCACAGCTTTTACTCAGCACCCGCCAAAGAAAACGCGGCCCGAAGCGCTTCCCGAGAGCGCACGGAGAACGCGGGCTCTCCGTGCACTTGATTCATCTTTCCTGCAACTGAATTCTTTCGGGCGACATCTTCAAATGGCGGCTGTTCGTCAGCTCAAAAAGCGCCGCCGTAAGGTGTCTTCGTAATCCACGTCATACCGTCCTGCCTGATATGCACTGTCTTCTTCCCGTCCTTGCTCTCTATTATTCCTTCGAAGAGATCCGGGGTGACATGCACTTTCGGTGGAAGGATGTATCCCTTGGCAGGTATGAACTTTATGTTGAGCTTCGAAAGATCGGGGGTGAACTTATGATTGTTCATGAAATATTGTCTCTCGGCATAATACACGAGGCGAAGATCCCATTTGGCATCTTCAACGTTATGCCACACAAACTTGTCGTGTCCCTCACCGACCTTCTTCGTTGAGAACTGAAGGAATCCCCACATTTCCGGATAGTGCATATCGATTATGCCCTGCGGAGACCAGACCCAGTTGTAAAGCGGGAGATACTGACCAGTCTTCGGATCCCTTTCCTTATAGTAAGCTCCGTTCTTCACCCCGAGATGCCATTCCACGCGCGAGAAGTTGATCCGCCACTGCTGGCCTTCCTTCGGTGGCGCGCCTTTAAGTGCACACTGTCCGAGCACAGACCAAGGGAAGGCGGCCTCTACCGTCCAGCCGGTGTCCACATCAGCCGGATTGTTTATGGTACCATGAAGCCCGATGCCCACCTTCAGGCCGACATCGTTCCAGGCGTTGACAGCCGCATCCTGCACATCCCTGTAAGGCGCCCTCAAGAGAAGATCCCAGACCGTCCCGAATGCGTTTATCTCTGTCTCGTAATAAGGCTGCGTGCTGCCGTTCGGATCAATGAAAACTTCGAAGTCATTGTTATCAAATATTACAGTGTCTCTCTGTCTGAGTGTCGCCCAGAGATTGGGTTCCTGTAACCTGGCGCCGATGTAAAGGTACTTGCTGTCCCAGAGCATCTTCACCCTGGTCTTATAGATGGGAAGCGGCTGTGACGGCCCTTGTATATCCACAAAGTAGGTTGTCCACTTGGCCTTCTTCCATGATGGTTCATTCAGATGGCCGTCGATCTTGATCGGTCCGTCAGCGCGGTAGCATACATAATGTTTAGGCGCGAAAGGGATAATCGGGGTTGGAAATATTTGTGGTCCCCCGGCAAATGCGTATCCACTGCAGCTGACTAGCGCCGCCAAAACTAGAATCATCTTCTTCATTCTATACTCCGGTTGATAATTTGAATCACTTGTATGATCGCGGACTCAACGTTCCTGGCGAAGTCCGTCGTCGGTTTCACATCCCCGCGTTTTAAAAGCGGTCCTTCGAAAAGTCGGAGGCACAGCCTCAGACATCATTCTCACTTCTAAAGGAGAAAACTGTGATGAACATTTCTTGAGACGGCAAGCTTGAACTAACTGCTGTCCTTCAAGTGAATGAGTTGTTCCGCCTCGTGTGCCAAACACCCACGGTCGGTATATTCACTGTCCGAATATACCTTGCGGCCTGCGAAGATGTCAAGCACTATCACCGATCCAAGAAACGAGCCAAAGGGTCTCCTTTTTGCGCTTCCGAGTCCGGTTCTGGCCAAGTGTCCGCGCCGCAAATTTGTCCGCGGAAAAATACCTACTCTTGATGCGTCGATATGTCAACGAGGCGCCTTCAATCCAAGGATGCAATTTCCGGAATAAAGACAATTGGTTCCAATGATCAGCTTGGATCTTGCCCAGCGGCCGCCCTTGTCAACCGAGTCCCGACCCGATGCTGCCTGTCATTCCTTCGCTGCCGGCACGAACACTTTCCCCCTCGATGGCCTGCCGTTCGTCCTTCATTGCCTCCGCCACTTCTTCAAAACTGTGATCGCTTGCCGGAGTCAGCAAACTCACGGCTACCTGTACCATGACGCCAGCGGCAGCAGCGGGCAGGATGGGAACTCTCAGAAGTCCTGCGTTCGAACGGAACAACATCAGCAAAAGGGCGACTACGGGTGTCACGACCAACGCCGCCATTGCCCCCTGCCAATTGGAGCGCTTCCAGAAACGGCCAAACAATATTACTATCGCGAGTCCCGTCGCCGTTAATGGGAGAAAATTCATTACGAACCCCACGATGTCGCTCGCTCGGAGAGCAACTGAAGTTGAAAGAACAAACGCGCCGACGAGACCGAACCTCGTCGCGGCTACTGGATGCTTCGGGTATCTGTGAGTCACGGAGTGGTAAATATGTCTTACGAAAAAAGAGCCGATGGCGCTTGCGCTTCCGCTGGCCGAGGAAAAAATAGCTGAGCTGATAACGACTGTGAGCAATGCCGCAAGCCATGGAGGAAGCGCGTTCAGTATAAGCCAAGGGAGCGCGAGATCAGGACGAAGCAGACCCGGATTCAATTTCAGCACGTACATCCCGGCAATGCCGATGGTGGCGGAAAACAGGACAACGGCAGAGCCTGCTAATAACATGCTCCACCTTCCGACACTCTCGCTCTTCGCGCCATACACTGAGAGCCTCCGGCCCGGCTCGGCGACAATTCCCAGCACAAGCACTATGATTAATCCTGCAAGCTGCAACCATCCAAGAGATTTAATTCCTAAGAACGAAAAATAAACGGAGGGAGATGAGGCGCGCAATCCTGACAGACCTCCGACGCTCATCAATGCAACCTTAGCAAGCGAGCCGAAACCGACAATCAGAAGAATGCCCTGAAGGAAGGCGACGTAAATCACGGCTCGCAATCCGCCCGGGATACAAAGCACCGCAATGATTACTCCAGCCACGATGATGCTGAGCTTTGGGCCAAGACCCAAAATGGCGTTCAAGACGGCGCCCCCTCCCATAATCTGAACAGTAAGCCAGCCGAGCTGTGAGAGAAAAAGACTTATGTTTGAAAATTCGACCACCGCCCGATTTTTCCCGTAGTAGCATGCGATTTCCTCGCCGAGTGTCATGAAGTTGTAGCGACGCATGGAAGCGAAGAGAAGCCCCGTCACAAGAACCCCTAGTCCAAGCGACATCGGATAAGCGCTCCCAGCCCACCCGTGCTGAAACGCCAGCCCGGATGCCCCGATCGTGGCTCCCGTCCCGACACAGGTTCCCACAATGCTACCGGTCAGTATCCAAAACGGGATCCGGCGCCCGGCAATAAGATAGTCGTCAGCCTCCCTAACGCGAGACGCAATGAAAACCGATAGGAACGATATCAGGGATGCATAGATAGCCAGTCCGACAATTATCGCGGTCCTCGTTGTCAATTGCGCTTAACCATTTACTTGATCGTATCTAATTGATTCCTGTAAGTGTCTTCTGAGTCGCCGCCAGTTCGGCCGGAAACCACTCTGCTTATCGTCGCGCGGTTACTGACGAAGCTCATACAGTCTAGCGACAGCGAATAGATTATTCAAATGAGGAAATGACTTTACATACTGACATGGGCGAGTGGCCTTAATCCTTCCGTCAGTGGAAATCCAGTCCAGCGACAGTTCGGCTGTCGGCTAGACATTTTTGAAATTGAATTCGAGTAGCGGCGCACGCAATAAAAAAAACCCACCAAACGGATTTGCCTGGTGGGATTTCATTTCCCGAACATTCCCGCTTTGATTATGCGGGACCACGATCACTCCTGAGAAACTGAGTGTCGAAAGCTGCCGATTCACATCGGCGAGTTCGAGATCAGGTCTTACTTCTTTCCTAACACTGCGTCTTTACAGGCTTTTGCAACCCGGAATTTGACGACCTTCTTTGCGGGAATCTGGATTTGCTCTCCTGTGGCAGGATTTCTTCCTATCCGGGCCTTTCTATTTACGAGCACAAGCTTTCCAAGTCCTGGAATCGTAAACGAGTTCTTAGCCTCGCGATATGCCAAGCCCGCGAGCTCATCCAGAAATCCGGCGGCGACCTTCTTCTTCAGATCCATTTTCTTTGCCATGTAATCCGCCACTTGGGATTTTGTCAGTGCTTTTCCCATACTTACTCCTTTTAGTTTGTGAGTTTTAGACACAATATTGGGCAAATAAAGCGAAGATGCAATCGCTGCCGGCCAATTTCTCGCATTCCGCAAATCGCGCCATTCAGGCCCGCCGGCTTACATCCATGGACCTTGCGCCACTGCAAGAAATTGAAATATCTGGAAGTATCACTTCAAGTCCCGCAATATTAGCGAGCGTACCACCATGTGAGCACTTCTGTGATCGCCGCTCGCGGGAGAATCACAGAGTCGCTTACTTAGCCGGTTGTTCGTGTGTCAAACAGTGAAGCGTACCGAGTCCCCAGACTAGATCGAGCGCGTGAATGCCGATGATAGGGCGGTCGGTAATAAGCTCTCCTATGATACCGAGCGCGCGCATGTCGTTAGGATCATCGAACGTCGGGACGAGGACCGCGGCGTTTGAAACATAGAAGTTGGCGTAACTTGCCGGAAGCCTTTGCCCCTTGAAGATTACCGGCTGCGGCATCGGTAGATACTGGATATCCGGCATCGAGCCATCCTCAAGTCTGAAATCTTGCGCGCGCTCCCTGTTCTCCTGAAGAGACCGGTAGTTGTCGTCCATCGAATTCTCCTCCTGGACGAGGAGGATCGTCTTCGCGTTTACGAACCGGCACAAGTCATCGACATGCCCGTGAGTATCGTCGCCAGCTATGCCCTTGCCCAGCCAGAGAACATTACCGACACCGAGGTAATCATGGAACACCTTCGCGTAGCCATCCTTCGTGAAACCGGGATTTCGTGACTGGACTTTCTCGTCGAGCAGACATTCTTCTGTTGTAAGAATCGAGCCATTTCCATTGTAATCTATCGAACCGCCTTCAAGGACGACATGGCGATCCGCAACTTCAGGAAGGAAAGCATGCAGGCCGAGCTTCTTCGAAATGAAGGCAGGGAGATGGCGATCTTTCTCGTGGTTAGGGTATTTCGCCCAGCCGGTGAACCTAAAATCTACCTGCGCGACTCCATCGGAATTCTTCACGAACTGCGGACCTGAGTCGCGAGTCCATCCTCTGTCCGTCTTAAGCACGAAAAATTCGACATTGGACAAATCGACATTTGCAGATTTTAAAACCGTCCGCGCCCGCAACTCATGCTCTTTCGACTCGACGATTATTCTAGCCTTTTCTCCGGCAGAGATCCTTCGCACGATCTCCGCGTACACCCACGGTATCGGAGCGAATTTACCGGGCCAATCGCTCTTGTTGTGCGGCCACCCAAGCCATGTCGCATCATGCTTCTCCCACTCGGCGGGAAGCCGGTAGCCGAGCTCTGCGGGAAGGACATTCTGTTTTGTCTTGCTGATCTTGTCTGTCAAATTCTAAGTCCTAAATTCTAAATTCCAAACAAATCAAAACTCTGAAATTCACGAAGTATAATTCGCGGAGGATTTCATTTGTTTTGGACTTTAGAATTCGTTTGGAGTCTAGTGCTTAGGTCGTGGAGTGTTGTTCGCGATTAAGACGGTCATAGTCTTATCTGTCAATGAATCTCTCTTTGATACCGTCATACGCGTCAATCCTCCTGTCGCGAAGGAATGGCCAGTTCTGCCGGATATACTCAATACGATCTAGATCGACTTCGGCCACGATTATCTCTTCTTTGTCCGCGGAAGCCTGCGCGATGATCTGTCCCTGCGGGTCCGAGATGAAAGAATGTCCCCAGAATTCTATGCCCGGGCTTTCGGGACTCAATTTCTCCAGCCCGATGCGGTTTACAGCCGCGACGTAGACTCCGTTCGCTACGGCGTGTCCGCGCTGAATGGTCTGCCACGAATCTAACTGGGCCTTGCCGTGCTCGGCCTTCTCGTGCGGATGCCAGCCGATCGCCGTAGGGTAGAAGAGTATCGCCGCGCCTTTCAATGCCGTGATCCTCGCCGCTTCCGGATACCACTGGTCCCAGCAGATAAGGGTTCCAATATCGCCGTAGGCAGTCCTGAAAGTCTTGAAGCCGAGATCGCCGGGCGTGAAATAATACTTCTCGTAGAAGGCGGGATCATCCGGGATGTGCATCTTCCTGTAAACGCCCGCTATCTCTCCATCGGAATCAACAACAGCCAAAGAATTATGGTACACTCCCATCGCGCGTTTCTCAAAGAGTGGTACTACAACAGCAATCTTACGCTTCTTTGCGACGTTTGAAATAGCGGCAGTGGAGGGACCAGGAATCGTCTCGGCAAGGTCAAAATTTCTGATGTCCTCTGTCTGACAAAAATACTGCGACCTGAAAAGCTCTGGGAGACAAACGACCTCGGCCCCATCTTTAGCGGCCTTTTCGACAAGCGATACAGCCTTCTTCAAATTTGAGTTCACATCTCTACCGAGCGACATCTGGATAAGGCCGACCGTGAATTTGCCGGTTGTTCCTGCGCCGACTTGTCGTTTCATTTCGTCTTGTTGCTCCGTTTGTTTGAACGCCGAGACTAAGATACAAAAAGTGGAGGAAAAATCTTGGAGTAGAAAGGCTCACGGAGGTTCTCATTCAGGGCCGGCGTCGCCAAGTCGTTGGTTGCCTATCGGAGGTTCGTCGCGCTGGCAATGACAGTTTGCCGCGTTTCACGGGGGAAAGTGGAGCGGTGCGCGGAGCAAATGATAGATTCAAAGACTTCGCGTTTCTCGATGTAATATTCATGTATGGCAAACACTAAAGCGTCGGCAAGGCTCTAGCGAGTCACCGTGGGTAGATCCCTAATACAATCTATCCGCGTTGAACGATTGCATTTTTAGAAAAATCGCCTGCTCCCGGAAGGAAGGTCATGCAACGGACTTGCCCTACTGACGCTAGACCTTCCTTCTTATCGCCAGCGACTCTTCCCTGCTAGTGACGGTTACATCAAGGTCCCGCAAGATTCCGTCCGCAATATCGTATATCCATCCATGCACGTTTAGCTCACGGCCGCTCTCCCAAGCGTTTTGGACAAAGGTGGTCTGGCAAACGTTCCAGACCTGTTCCATGACGTTCAGCTCACACATCATTGCTTGCCGCGCCGGCTCGTTGGGCTGCGCGTCGACAAGAGCCTGGTGTTGACGGTAGTTATCTCTTATAAACTGGAGCCAGTTGTCAATAAGACCGTGATTTGCGCCTTCCAAAGCAGCCTTCACACCACCACACCCGTAATGCCCGCATATTATGATATGTCTGACCTTCAGAACTTCAACCGCAAACTGGATAACCGAGAGCGAGTTCAGGTCCGAGTGGACTACCAGGTTTGCTATGTTTCTGTGGACAAATATTTCGCCGGGCATTAGATCGACTATCTCAGTCGCTGGAACGCGGCTGTCCGAACATCCAATCCACAGATACTGGGGAGACTGTTGCTTAGAAAGCCGCGTGAAAAAATCAGGGTCCTTCTCCTTTATGGAATCTGCCCATTTCCGGTTTCTATCGAATAAGTGTTTTAAGGTCCGCATAGTGCCTCAATTTTGTTACGCTTAAATCATTCCGGCCAGGCACATCTCTTTGCTATCATGTCGATTTCAAGCAAGACCAGCCTCTCATTATGTAACACAGATTCGCCCGGTTTAATTCTCACGACCCGCTAATTCATCAGCTTATTCCTGACTGTCCTATCTAGGATTCAGAACCTCGCTTGCAGAGCGGTCCATAATTTCCCATATGCGCGGGATCCATTTTTCATGTTCGGGCTTCATCAGGACT
>JAJYOS010000606.1 GCA_021796055.1 Bacteroidota bacterium | reverse complement strand
CGGACTGAACGATAAAGGTTACCGATGAGCCGGCATCCAATCCGGCCACCATATCCGGACCTCCCCAGGAATATCTCATAATAATCGATAACTCGACCGGTGATACTCTTAATTACTTTTTCAACGACAATCAAAGAGATCATCACATAAACAGCGGAGACCAGATATTTATCAGGCTGCAGAAGCCCGACGGTAGTCAGATAACAGCCTGGAGTTTGAAGTTTGCGGCCCCGGCCGGTACGAGCGTGATAATTCCTCAAACGGGCGACCAGTATGATTTTGTGTGCGGGACCCCGTTTGGAAACAACGATGTCTACCAGCTGAACACTTTTGCAGACACGACGACAGCGGTTAAGAGCAACGCTCTAGACAAGGTGACGGTTGTTCCGAATCCTTACGTGGTTGTGGCCAGCTGGGAGACTGCCAGCGCACTTCAGGGAAGGGATACTCAGAAGCTCTATTTCAATCATCTTCCGGCGAAATGCACGATCAGAATCTTCACTCAAAACGGCTACCTCGTGAAGACCATACAGCATAACGGCTTCCGCTTAGAACCGGGGCGCCGAGAATCGAGTCCTTTGATCCTTCCGTCCGGTCCGGCGCAGTTCTGCGGCCGGAGATGCCTGAGATGAATTCTCCAGGATTGCAGGGATATTACCGTTACGCCCGGAGAAAGTGGTTCCATGAGTGAGAGAAGAAAAACGTGGCATCTGACCCTTCTGGGCTTCAGTTGACGTACGACTCCGGAGAAAATTTGTAAAGTTGCGCCGTCCGGGCTTCTTTGATAGATGTTAGAATGGTGAAGACGGATAGGGCTCAAACGCTTATCACGGTACATAAATCAAGGAAATAGCCGTAAATGCCATGAAATCCGTAAGATCAAGCATAAGAGCGAAAGTGCTCTCTATTATATATAATGTAGTTGTGAGCAATAATATAGGCGTCGACCCACTGACGCAAAAAGTGTACGTTTATGTCGCAGCTGACGGCCTACGTGACGGCATACATGGTGAAAGCCTCCGGCCAGCCTATCTCCACTTTCACCTCCATCGTGCAGGGAACACTGCCGGGACAGGCTCCTTGCACTGGCTAAAGACCTGGCAAACAGGCTGTTGAAGGAGTTCAATTCTCCGACGGGCATGCCGTACGGGGATATCAATCTTGCAACGGGTGCGGTGGGGCGTCCGGTGACCAATCCTGCGGAGATCGGCACCCGACTTATCGAATTCGGTGCACTGTCCAAGCTCACAGGTGACACAACTTATTACAATGTTGCCAAACGTGCGGTAATGAAGCTGTACAGCCTCAGGTCGAAGATCGGACTCGTGGGAAACGCGATCGACGTGGACACCGGACAGTGGGAAGGCACCGACTGCAGCGTCGGGGGAGGCATCGACTCATATTTTGAATACCTGATCAAATCAGCGCTTCTGTTCCATGATAAGAATTTGATGTCGATGTGGCAAACCACTCTGCCGGCAATCAACAAGTACCTGAGAGACAGCACTTCCACCGGAATATGGTACGGGCACGCGGACATGAACACGGGGTAGCGGACGGGGAGAGGCTACGGGTCGCTGGATGCTTTCTGGTGCGATCCGCTTTGCCTTGGCGGAGACTTGAGTGATGCGATCGCTCTGGGGGAGTCAAATTTCAAGATGTGGAACCTGTTCGGCATCGAACCCGAAGGCTTCAACTACGGCACCATAACAGTGACATCGCCGGGCTACTATCTGAGACCCGAGCTCATCGAATCGATTTACTACCTCTATCACTACACACAGGATCCGCGTTATCTCCAGGAGGGGCAGGTAATTTTCGACGACCTTATGAAGTACTGCAAGACGCCGTACGGTTATACTCAACTCTCCAGCGTCATCACGAAACAAAAGACCGATGACATGCCGAGTTATTTCCTGGCAGAGACGATGAAGTACCTTTATCTCCTGTTCGCCCCGCAGAACACGATAGATTGGAACACGACAATCTTCAACACGGAGGCGCATCCGATACAGGACACGTGGGACAATCTAGGCATCGACTCGTCTCGCGTTCCGACCGGCTACACACTATATCAGAATTTCCCCAACCCTTTCAATCCTGGGACGAATTTTCGGTTTGTTCTGGCAAAGGCGGGACACGTAACGCTCAGCATCTATAATGTGATTGGTCAGCGGGTTGCGATCGTCATAGACGCGGAGATGGCAGCGGGTGAATACACGATCCCGTATTCGGCGGCCGGCCTGTCGAGCGGCGTTTACTTCTGTCAATTACAGGCGGATGGCTTCGAATCGACAGACAAGATAGTATATGTAAAATGAGCGGCTGTCTGTTCCTTCCGGTTTTCCTTGATACCAACAGAGTTCCTCGGAGGACACGTGGGGGGCGGCGTATTGACTGCTGCTGTCCTTAGGCGCATAGTGGAGCCCCTCTTCGGGTTTTTGATACTCACACCTGTTATCTTTTTGTCATCGAGATTGAAGGAGTGATTGCACACGAGCAGACCCACATCTGGCGGTAGAGTTGTAACTACAGTACGAAAGATGGATTTTTCAATTACAAAGGAGGCAAGCTAATGAAGAAGGTTATTTCGCAACTGTCGGCAACATTGTCTGTCACAGGGCTTCTGTGCCTGGCGGTCAGTTGTTTCGGTCAGGTTGCGCTGGCCCAGGACAGGCCGATCGACTACGTGAACCCGATGATCGGGACGGATAACCAGGGCAATGTATATCCAGGTCCCACGACACCTCACGGGATGGTTCAGCTCGGCCCGGATACGGACATGAGAAACTGGTCCGACGGGTACGACTACGGAGACAGCGTGATTATCGGTTTTAGCATGCAGCACCTTAGCGGCACCGGTATCCCGGACCTGGGCGACTTCGCGTTCGTTCCATCAGTCGGCGAGATGAAATTCGTCCCCGGCATGGAGAGAATAAAAACGGCGCATGGACAATTTCGCGACATCTTTAATCCGGATTCCGGGTACTGCCAGCCATTTTCGCATAAGGACGAAGTCGTCAAAGTAGGATATTACTCGGTAAGGCTTCCGAAATACAACGTACTCGTTGAATGCGCGGCGACCCCTCATGCGGGCATTATGAGATTCACATTTCCGAAGAGCGACAGTGCAAATGTCATGGTCGACCTGACGCACGTTCTGCAGTGGAAAGTGATTTGGTCGCGGGTAAGAAGGCTCAGCAAGACGCTCGTGACCGGTTTCCACCTCGTTCACGGATGGGCGACGGAACGCTATTTGTATTTCGCAGCTGAATATTCCAGACCTTACGATGAATTTGGGGTCATGATGGACGGGAAGAAGGTCATCTATAACACATACAGGTTCAGAAGTGCGTACGAGGCGGACGGTCCGGACCTTCAGTACTACATGACTTACAACACGGAGAAGAACCCCGTCGTGATGGTGAAAGTGGGCATATCCGCCGTAAGTTCTAAGAATGCGCTCGAGAATCTGAAGGCAGAAATACCCGGTTGGGATTTCGATAAAGTAGTCCGGGACTGCCGTGCGGCGTGGAGCAAGGAGCTGAACAAGATAACCGTCGAGGGGAATGCAGAGCAGAAGCAGACATTTTACACGGCGCTTTACCATACGCAAATGGATCCGACGATCTATGAAGATGTGAACGGACAATACCGCGGCTTAGACCAGAATATCCACGTGGCAAAAGGCTTCACGAAGTACTCGATTTTCTCCCTCTGGGATACGTTCCGGGCTGAACACCCATTGATGATCC
>JAJYOS010000605.1 GCA_021796055.1 Bacteroidota bacterium | reverse complement strand
AACTGAGAAAACCCCTGCAAGGTCCGGGAATTCGACCTTCTCCATTCTGTCAGTTTGAACGTCTATCATAAATATGGCATCGTGAGCTCCGCTTTTAACCGCAATGGCTACCTTCTTCCCGTCAGGCGACCATGTGAGCCCGGGAGTCAGAAGGTGAAGTTCTTCGAAATTCTTTGTCGTCTGCCCATCGACAAGCTTCTTTATGACCTTTCCGTTGCCGGCATTTATCAGGTATATACTCATGTAATCGTCCCGGTCGGAAATACAGGCGATCCTGTCGCCCTGGGGAGAAATGGCCGGACTTGTGTTGTAGAAGTTGCCTATTTCTTTATGGTCGGTCAGCCTGGTGGCGAAATCCTCAGGACGCTTTCGCGTGGCGATCTCCGGCCAATAGAGAACCTTCTGCTCGTGAGTCCATCTCCTGGAGAGTTCTTTGATTGTTATGCCGAGAGCGCTTTTGAACCCCTGTTCAACGCTTCTCGTAGTCCTGATTCTGCTCAATATCTCGCCTATCTTCTCGTCACCGTATCTCCTAGCGATATAGTACCAAACCGATTGCCCTCCCCGGTATGCAAAGTAGCCGTTAAGGTCTTCGATTGGAACCAGGTATTCGTTGACTGTCGCGTCCAGCATGAAGATATCGGAGTTCGCGTCCCATCCGAGTGATTCGTATTCCGCTAGTCCCTCGTTGAACCACATCGGGATCTGCATTGTAATGTTGTTCGCGATTATCGACTGTATCGAGCCACCGTAGTACATGTCATTAATGACGGCGTGCACGAGTTCATGGTGGATGACATGTCGTAAGAGGCGGTAGGATCCCTCGAAGGGAACCACGACGCGGTTCTTGAACAACTCCGTAACCCCGCCGACACCCTCCTCAAGATATTCCGAGACTACATTCGTCTGCTGCCAGTCGTTGTGTGAATCGTAGATGACGATGGGGATCCGGCTCGTGATATCGTAATGGAAATGTTCGCTTATGGAAGAGTAAGCTGCCTCGGCCGCCTGGGCGGTGAATTCAGCCAGGTAATATTCCTGTGGATAGAAATAGACATCGAAATGTTTCGACTGAATGAAATACCAATCGAAGTTTCGGTACTGGACTTTGTTTTTTCCGAACTCATCAACCTGCGCGAACGTAGTTCCAGCGATGAGGATCAAGCCCAGAAACGACAGCCTCTTCATGCACGACTCCCTTCGACAGGAACATACCAACGATCTTGAAGAGATTCAAGGAAAAGTGCGCAGGGAAACTGCGACTGTGTGGCTGGTGACCGTCACCACCTTGCCATTGTAGAAGGTCGCCTTCTGCTTATGCAATGGCGAAGTAGAAGGCGACCTTCAACTCAGAACCGGCCTTCAGCTCAGAACCTGAACTCTTCCCCTTCTCTCGCCGCGCAAAGATCGAAAGTGTATTTCATCTTCTTCATCTCTTTGCGGCATTTCGTCAGAACAGTATCGATAGCCTTGTCGTCGAGTGCGGGATCATAGTGGAACAGACAGAGCTTTTTCACGCCCGCATCGGCCGCGACATGCAGGGTGTGAAGATAGTGCGAGTGACCCCAACCGATGTGATCGCTGTATTGCTCTGGCGTGTATGTCGAGTCGTGAATAAGCACATCCGCCCCACGTATAAAGTCTGTCACGCGGTTGTTCGGATCTCCCCGATAATTCTCGAAGAGTCTCTGGACATCCGGTTCCCCGTTCGAGAAGAGCCTGGCCGTCTCTCTGGAATACGGCTCATTATCGCTTATATACACGAGTGATTTATTGCTAAATGTTATCCTATAGCCGAGTGTGAAGCCGGGATGGTTGACGTAAAAAGACCGCACTTCGGCATTGAAGACTTTCAGCGTTCCCTCTTTGACAGGCATGAAATTGATTTGAGCTTGCAGCTCGGACAGCTTCACAGGGAAATAAATCTTGTTCATCTGCTCGGCGATGATCTTTGACAGAGTTACGCCGCGAGCTTCTGGGCCGACAATAGTTATCTCATTCCCCTCCACAAACGCGGGCTTGAAGAAAGGAAAACCCTGAATGTGATCCCAGTGTGGATGCGTGATTAGGATGTAAGCGCGGACTTTCTTGTTGCCCTTCGCGAGCTTGTTGCCGAGCTCTCGTATTCCCGTTCCGGCATCGAGTATGATGAGGTTGCCGTCGTCCAAATGCAATTCAGTGCACGAGGTGTTCCCGCCGTAATATATGGTCGATTTTCCCGGCGTCGCGATGGATCCTCGAACGCCCCAAAATTTCACTTTCATTCCGTCTCCTTCCTCGAGCAGCGCTTACGCGTGAGATGGGTCCCTCAGCTGGTCACGCCACGAAAACTCTTTTGTGTAATTATCTCACCTCAGTTGCAAGGCCGTAGCGGGACGATTTGGCACACTGTCCGAAGCCACCTAAACAACGGCTCATCACCGCTAGCCTTCGCTCGGCGAAGGAGTTTACCCTTCCCGTCTGTAGTTCGATACGTAATCCACATAATGCTGTGCTGACTCTTCGAGTCGTCTAAGCTCTTCTTCATTGAGCTCTCTCACAACTCTCGCAGGAACTCCCGCGACGAGGCTCGCGGCTGGTACAACGAATCCTTCCCTCACGATTGATCCCGCGGCTACAAGACTATGCTCGCCTATTCTGCAACCGTCCAGCAAAATCGCTCCCATCCCGATCAGGCTGAAGTCTTCGATAGTACAGCCGTGGATGACGGCGGCATGTCCCACAGTTACGTTAGAAGCTATAACAGTCGGGAATTTTTCATGCGTAACGTGAATCACACTGTTATCCTGGACATTCGTCCGTTCGCCTATCCTGATATAATTGACGTCACCGCGAATAACGGCGTTGAACCAAAGGCTCGAGTCTTTTTCGATGAGCACGTCGCCTATCACATGCGCCCCCTCGGCCACAAAGACGCTGTCGTGCAGCTGAGGTTTTTTCCCGAGATACTCTATCAGCATCAGTCGTTGCTCTTCGGAGGTATCCAACCCGGTCTGCTGGCATCCTTCAGTTTCACCACGACGCTTCCGAGAATTACGCTCACATCCGCTTTCAGAGGAACTTCTGCTGAATCGGCGCTCATCCAACCCGTGAAGTCGCCTGTCACCCCGAAAAATCCCGTGAAGTTGATGTGGCCGGACATCTTGTAAGCCTCCAGTGGATACTTGAAGGCTGTTACCTTGCAGTCTTCCTTCTTTTCGTTTATAGTCAGATCCACGGTGGAACGGATTGTATCGACGACTATCGGGACCGACATCGTTGTCCTGGCTCCATTGGCTTTCCTGCTCGCCTCACGAATATAGTAAAAGAAGCTGACGCCGTCCGTGTAGTGCCTGTCAAGCGGCACCTTCGAGGAATCGATCCGGACGCCGTTCTTCCACAGTGTCCAGTCGAGGATTTTCTTGTTGAACTCGAAATTGTACGACGTGAACATCGAATCTTTGCCGTCCTTCTGAATGTTGTCGGTGGAAAGGCACATGAATGTCCTTGCGTCTTGATAAGTGTTATACATCGCGTGAAGGTTTACAAACGGGATACCGCTGTATGAATTGATAAGCGCGCGGACATGATACGCGGGTACGCCATGATATAATGTTTTTCCGAGGACTTCCATTTTCACGCTTCCGATTTTGAAGAAGAGATAGCTGGCCTCAAAAGTCAGCGATTCACCATCTTGCATTATGGAATCCTGCGGCGCACTTTTCCAACCTGAATTCTGCATGGCGCCGGATAAGCCGTTAAAAAGCGTGAAAATGG
>JAJYOS010000041.1 GCA_021796055.1 Bacteroidota bacterium | reverse complement strand
ATTCTTTGAATTCCAGTTCACACCCACGGGTAATAGAAAGCGTGAGAAGCACGAGTGTAGCCATCTGTGATGTGAACGTCTGCGTGGAAACGCCACCCAATCCAGAGTCTGCATTTATAAATACGCCGGCATCACATTCACGGGCGATGGAGCTTCCGCCCGTGCTGTTGATTACCAATGTCGCCGATCCTTTAGACCTGGCGATCCGGATCGCCGCCAGAGTGTCCAGGGTCTCACCGCTATGACTTATTGCCACTACCACATCTTCCTTTCCGACGACAGGGTTCCTGTCAGTGAAATCGGAAGAACGCTCCACGTCTACAGGTATCCTTAGGTACCTCTCGAGGACATACTTTCCGTACAGCGCGGAGTGCCATGAAGTTCCGGATCCTGTTACAACTATTCGTCTCGCTGAGAGCAATCTCGGCATAACGCGGAGGAGGCCGCCTGCGTTGGCGGTTTTATCCTCTTCGGATATACACCCTCGCAAGACATTGATAAGCGCGAAGGGCTGTTCGAAAATTTCTTTTTGCATGAAGTGATTGTAGCCGCCTCGCTGAATCTCTTCGGCCGACCGACTAACGTCATCCATGTCGAGATGTATTTCGGAATTTTCAAGTGTCCTGATGCTCACCCCTTCTCTCGTGATGAAGGCCGCCTGGCCGTCTGAGAGATGCACCACCTTCCCCGCATAAGGCACCAGAACAGCTTCATCGGAAGCCACAATAAATTGTCCCTCCCCCACACCGACCATAAGAGGGCTTCCCTTCCGGGCAGCGATCAGCAGGTCCGGAGAGCCGGAGTGCACGATGGCCAGAGCATATGTACCTTCCAGATCTGCGAGGGCAGCAAGAACTGCAGCTTCTATCGTCTTGTTGTGTTTCGATTTTTCTTCAATTAAATGAGAGATCACCTCAGTATCCGTTTCCGATTTGAAAGAATGACCGAGCTCCGCTAATGATTCCCGGAGCGACGGAGAATTTTCGATGACGCCGTTGTGAACCACCGCTATAGATTGCGAACAGTCAAACTGAGGATGTGCGTTCTGAACCGAAGGGCCTCCATGTGTTCCCCAGCGCGTGTGAGCTATGCCGAGATCTGAGTCAGGTAGCCTTCCCACAACCGCACGCGCAAGGAATTCCACCTTTCCTGGACACTTGACACAGTGAATCTTCGAATTACTTACGACCGCGACTCCGGCCGAATCGTATCCGCGATACTCAAGATTGTAAAGTCCGTTCACAAGTATTGGTATGGCAATTCTGTTACCTATATATCCGACGATTCCGCACATAAGGTTACCCTTCCGGTATTTATGAAAATCAGTTTTATGATGCCGCTCTAGCCGCTTCGCGTCAAGTGCGAACAAAGGAAACACAGGGACGCTCTCCTGATCGTACGCGCCGCCGATTTGGCGCAATTAAATCACGGACACTTCCATGCTCTTTTTGACGCGGGACGTATCGCCTAACGCTCGGTGGATTCCACGACCGCTGATGCGGTTTCTCATGCTGATCTCCTGCAAACAGGCGCTCACTTAACCTTTCGTGAATTCCGCCAGTTCAGCATCACCAGGTCGTGGAGGAATGCTCTTCGAATCAAGTAGCTCAAGATGCGTGCCGCACCGGACGTTAATCCGAATCGGCTCGAAATAACACGCTACGTCGCATTAACGCGAACCAAAACGTGCCGCGGGCTTGAGATATATCTTTCGGTTGGCGATAGGACTGTTTCTCTATTACACATCGATCTTCCGCGATATGGTTCCGGTGTACACATAACCAGATTAACCGCCGCGAGGCGACTCTTTCAGAGCGGATAAAACGTCATCCGAGCCGACATTTTGCCAAAGGTCAATCATCCACGAAGCGGCACGTGCTTTGAGCGACTACCATGGAAAACACCTTGCATCCAAGTCTTTCTAATGAAAAGGAGAGTGGCACATTGGTTATGTATGTTGGGCAGAACTGCAGCGACTCCGGAGAATACTGGAGTTCCGTATCACTGTACGCGGGCGCAGACATGCCCGAAGGGATGTCGATTCGCATTATCGACAGCATTGCCGATCTCATGGCAATGAAGGACAGATGGGAACGGCTGTATGCCCAATCTCCAGAAGACACCAGCCTTTCATTTCAGGGACTGCTGAACTTCTGGAACGAAGTAGGTCGGGACAATGGGTACTCTCTTCACATCCTTCTTGTCTATTACGGCGGCAAAGTTATCGGTGGGATTCCAATGTATGCCATAGATGGAAACACCGTATGTCTCACGAACCGCAAGACACTGCGACTGATGAAAAGCGATCCGAACCTCTCCGGGCATCGAGTGTCGTCTGAGATAAATGAACCGCGGAATGGATTGAGCGTACTTGCCGCAGCGGAAAACGGGCCCGCCGTAGTAAATGCCCTGGCCAGTTATATGCGATACTCACTTGACACTTGCGAAACAGTCCAATTAAACAATACAACTTCTGTTAGCACACTCCCGACGGAGTCAGCTTCGATGCTCATTTCAGAAGAGTTCGGCTTTCAAGGCGGACCGGCGCCTTACTCTATGCAAGGACACTTCATTCATCAAATAGAATTGGTTAAAGAAAGGTTCGTGTCGTTGATGGACTCTGCTTGGCGCTCAATGAAAAGGACCAGAGAAAGAACGGAAAGTCACGCCATCACTAAACGTCACATGGGGGTAGTATCCAAAGGTTTGGAATTAATTAAGCTTGCTAGCACCGCATTCGCTCATACGATAAAGGAATTCTACCGAAAGCCGATGGCGGACAAAATAGTCGGACAGACATTGCGGCGGTTGGGGTCGGGCATGCCTATCACAGCTCAGATTGCCGGAGCTGTTCCAACGCAGCGCCGACAATTACTTCGATTTGGCAGAGGCAAGCAGCTTGTCGGGCATGCCTCGTCGCGGAATCAACTCAAAGAAGTCGAATTTCCCTAACGTCGATCAGCGGACAATGTCGCCGCGAAAATCGCTAAATCATTACATTAACAAAATGGAAAAGTAAACAATGAGGAGGTCAACAGATGAAATCCGTGAAGATAGAAAATACCGCCCCGACGGGTTCAGCGGTTGAGGAAATGGCGCCGTTAACTTCCGTATTCGATCCCGACTCCACACCTAAAGCGATGGAAGAGTGCCTTGAGAACTACTTCAACCGCATTTCGGCGATAAGAGTCCTTATCGGTCGCAACGAGCACCACAGGACCCTTTCGCCAAGGCAGGCCATACTCGCCGCGCGCCGCTACGGCATCCCAACAATTACTCGCGTCGAGTCATCAAGTTTGAAACTCACGAAAGATTTGCTTGCGATATATCTGGACCTCTGCGCCGAGACTGGAGTGAAGGGGATTCAATTCCGGAGTGAGAGTCTGCATCCGGATGTCAGGCCTCGGGAGGTTGTGTCGCTGGCGAACAGCCGAGAGCTGGACGTGCAATTTGAGATTGAAGACGCGCGCTTCATCCCGTCAATGGCGAGCGAGGCGATGGATGTATTGATCGGCAATGCCACTGAATGGCTGGACGCCGGCGCGATCAATTTAGCGGCCGATATGACAATGGTACGTCCGGACTTGCAGATAGACCTTAACATCGATCTGGCGGAGTATCTGGCGGGCGCTTTCGGGCTACGCACGATAATATTCAAAGCATCCTTCGAGTCAGTACACCAGGAATTGTTCGCCACGTTCGGCGACGAAGTCCATATCGGCGAGGTTCCTTTTGATCGCTTAGCGGCAGTTGAGAGCATGCGCATGAATGCCGTGACGACATTCGCGTTTCCGTCGGATAGTTCCGATTCGTATTCGCACTGGCGCTGGTCCGACAACAGGCAAGGATGAATTGGAAAAAGCAAAAGGATCGATTCCACTTGATTATTTCGGGTTGCAAACTTCGGGAAGAGAAGTATGCGTGCTACTCTAGCTCTGCTCGAGGGGAGATAACTGCATTCGCGAGTTCCAAATGGTACTCCGCCACGCGGCTTGAAGCCACCAATGTTTAATAATTCCATGGAAGATCAGTTATCGTTACTTACAGAAACTATTCTCCGCTTGAAGGAGGCGTGTGCATTCGAGGATGATTCATTGAAAGTCATTCGATTAAGACTATCTTCGTACTGGCCCTAAGTCTTCCCATCATCAGTGTGCAGATGTAAACTCCGCTCGCGTGACCAAAACCGCTCCAGCTCAAATCGTGAGTGCCTGCCTGTATGTAGCCGGAATAAAGCGTGGCGACCCTTTGGCCGAGGACGTTATATACCTCCACGTCAACATCCCCGGCAACGTTAATCACGAGAGGAATTGTAACGCTGCGACTAAAAGGATTCGGGTAAGGCTGTTGGAACTTCGCCGCAATGGGTGGCGGTGGCGTCGGGGGCAATGGCTTGGCTAAGAACTTGCTGAACTGTTGCTTGACTGTCTTCAAAAGCGGATATGTTCCATTCCCAGGATATCCCATTCCCAGTTCGTAGAGAATTATTCCGCCGAGGCCTTTCTCTTTTATGTATTCGGCTTTAGCCGCGATGGAATTCGAATCGTCATATGAAATGAACAGCGCGTCGACGGGAAGGAGTGAAGGTATGCTTAGATAGCACGCCTCGGTCTTTGCATCCCAGTGGTAATACGATGAGCGATAATATTTCTGCATTATTCCCGTGGTATCGGGAGAATAGAGCGGTACATCATACTGGACCGACAGGAGTCCGTTAAGCAACTGACCAGGAAGATCTATCCCTTGCCACACGGTTCCTCCGAATTCTGCTCCTATCCCGAGCTTCGCGGCAGGTACCCCGGCGGCCTCGTATTTTCTTACCTCATCGTCAATAGAAGGGACGTATTCCTGGGTGCCGGGGAAAGTAATCCCGTCGTTGTATATAGGGCTGTTGAACCAACTTACCCAGCCGGGGAAATCGCCGGACATATCATAAGTCATTATGTTGATCTGGTCGAGATACTTCTGCGCGCTTGCCATGACCGTGCTGGACCCTGCGGTCGAAGTCAACGAATAATTCGGCCCGACCGAATCCCTGAGAGTTTTCACGAGTGCCACGAATTGCGAGTCATCCCCTTGACTGAGCGGTTCCCAATCGATGTCTATCCCGTTATACCCTCCGGCCCTGGCGAAGGTCACAAGGTTCGACACAAATTTGTTCAATATCGCAGGCGCCGTGGCAGCCAGAAAATCTTTTTCGGTCGCCCAACCACCGATGCAAATCAAGACATTAGCCCCGGCGGCGTGAGCGGCTTTAACGAGAGCGGCCCCTCCCTCCTTTGTGATATCGTTGTCGGCAGTGTCCAGGGTCCCATCCGGATTCGGAACGAGCGCGAAATAGACAACGTCGGTCATCGCGCTGAAATCGACATCGGACACAGGGAGATATCCGTCGCTCCCTGTACCTAATTCCCATCCGCCATAATACGCGGTCACCCAATGTTGTTGCAACGGGCCGGCAATCAACGGGACGCCGTTGAAGGGCATGACAATCAGCGCGGAGACTACCAGGCTCCAGCATAAGCACACTTCGATCTTCTTCATCATTTACGAAGTACCAGCTCATCCCAGCGAGAGAGGCTAATCACGCTGCCCTGCGCTCATCCTGATTTTTTTCATCCCATGGATCATCGAAAGCCGTTCAAGTGACTTGCCGAAAGCGTTGCCGGCCGCTTCCAGCAGAGGGTATTTCCCATCGCCGGGATATCCCCAGCCAAGCTCATACAAGATGATGCCGCCGAGTTTTTTCTTCTTCACATAGGCCGCCTTCGCCGCAATCGACGCCGAGTCATCATATGAAACAAACATATCGCCGGAATTTTGCCCCGCATGAATGCTTAGATAAGGCACCTTGGCGACCGGATCCCAATGTTCGTCAGACTTCGAATAGTATTTTTGCATTATTCCAGATCCATCGTGCCAGTAAAGCGGAACATCGAAGCGAACGGAAGGAGGAGATATCCATTTCTGGTCGGGCCTGGTCACTCCTTTCCCATCCATCATCACCCCTCCACGCCAAACTGCGCCGGCTAACTCCGCTCCGATACCGAGCTTTGAAGCCGGGACACCAGCGTCCGTGAATTTCTTGATGATGTTGTCGCACGCCGGTACCGGCTTCGACCAGCCTACAGTTATCCCGTCGTCATACAAGGCGCTGTTGTACCATGTTACCCATCCATCCGATGGAAACGACAAGTCGTAAGTCATTAAATTTATTTCATCGAAATATTCGGACAACGAGGCCATTAGATTTTGAGACCCCGAACTCGTGGCTGCGGTCAGGATGTACGGATGAGGTAGAGCCGCTCTTAATGCCTTCGTCAGATTTGCGTAAGCAGAAAAGTCGGAGTTGGTTAACGGCTCCCAGTCGATGTCCACGCCGTCGTAGTGACTTTTCCTCACGAACTTCACGATATTTCTCACGAAAGTGTCGAGTTCGGCTGGACGGGTCGCTCCTTCAAACAGCTTCTGAGTCTGCCAGCCACCTATCCCCATTATAACCGCAGTTCCTGCCGCGTGCGCCTCGCGTACCAGGGCGTTTGATCCCTCGCTGCTCATGTTGTCCGACGTATCGATCGCGCCATTCGGGTAAGGAGTGAAGCCGAAATAGACCACGGCAGTCATGGAAGAGAAGTTGACTACGTTGATCGGAGGATTGCTGTTTGTGCCGTTGCCGACCTCCCAGCCGGGATAGTAACATGTGACCCAGTGTCGCGCCTGCGCGAAACAGTCGGACGCGGAAGATATGGAGAATATGACAGCGGCTGCCACGTACAACCATTGAATATTCGTTACCCGGCGTGCAGGGCTGCTCAGGCTATTCGAGCGTGAACATTCTGATCGACATTTCATCTGAAATAATCCTTTCGAGTTAAAGTTGAGGCGATATCCATGTGGTCTAGATACGACCTCTTCCCTACTTGACCTTCTTATTTGAGAAGGACCATCTTTCTCATAATTGATACATTATTTATACGCAAAGTGAATAGGTACACGCCGCTCGCGTCTCCGCTCCCGTTCCACTCCCTGGAGTACGAACCGGGCAAAAGGTAACTATCGATCAGGGTAGCGATTCTCTCCCCGAGAATATTGTAGATGTCGAGCGTGACGTGCGCAGGCGTGTCAATCCGGAATGAGATTGCGGTTACTGGATTAAATGGGTTGGGATAGTTCTGATAAAGGCTTCCGAAAAGGCCTACATTACCGCTCGTGATCGGGACGTAGTACAGGAAGTCCGACTTGATCGACTGCAAAAGTGGATAAGATCCATGCCCCGGATATCCCATCCCAAGCTCGTAAATAATGATTCCGCCGAGACCTTCTTTCCTGATGAATCGCGCCTTTGCTTCGATCGAGGCTGAATCGTCATACGAAACGAAGCAAGCTGGTTTTCCCCGCTGCTGCGGAATGCTGAGATAACCAACTTGCGCCAGGGAGTCCCAGTGATAGTAATAAGGCTTGTAGTAATGCTGCATTATTCCGGTGCTGTCATGTGAGTAAAGTGGCACATCATACATAACAGAATTGAGCGAAAATAGCGATTCGTCCGGTTCAGTTACGCCCGTCCAGACTGTCCCGCCAAGTTCCGCCCCGATACCGATTTTATCCGGAGCGACCCCCGCCTTTTCGAAGTTGTCAACGACCGCCTTAATGGAAGGGAGATGCGTCTTCAACCCCGGAAATTTCAGGCCGCCGTCGTAGACAGGCGAATTGAACCAAACGACCCATCCGCCTGTTGGAAAGGACATCTCATACGTCATAATATTTACTTGTTCAAAGTAATTCTGATCGAGTGACATAATCTTCTTATTACCGGGACTGCATGTTGTAGTTAGAAAATCAGCTTTTGAAATCGCCTTGAGAGAATCGTGGAGCGCTCTGGCCAGTGCTGTGAAGGGATAGTAATCCTGAGCGTTGATTGGTTCCCAGTCGATGTCTATTCCGTCGAATTTATTTACCCTGACGAAGTCGATAAGATTTCGGACGAACTCGCTGAGGTGCCCGGTATCGGTAGCGCGCTCGAAGTCTGTTCCGCTTCCGGCTCCTCCGACGCATATCAACACTTTCGCGGAGGCGGAGTGCGCCGCGCGAATGAGTTTCTCCGTCCCTTCACTAGTGATTCCATTTGTGGATGTATCAATCGTGCCGTCGGCGTTCGGCACAAGAGCGAAATCTATAACATCGGTGAAGGCGGAAAAGTCGACATCAGAAACAGGGAGATAACCGTTCGAGCCGTTACCGAGTTCCCAGGCTCCGTAATAAGCCGTTACCCAATGAGCCGGCTCAGCGTCACAGAATTTCGGTACACATAAGAACGATGACATCATTACAGAAACCAATGAAATGAAAGCCCGCGCAAGATCGCTTCGCGCGAGCATAGATAAATAGGAATCGGAGCCAACTGATGGTGTATTCAATTTCCGCTACTCCAATGCAATGTCGTTAGCAGGCCCCGATGGTGGTGATGCCCAGCCTGCCATCGCCGGATTTCACTCCTGATCGAGTTTAAAACCAGTCGGTTCGGTCAAGCTGGGTGAACTTACCGTGGACCCGCCCTCGCGAGCCGTCCGATAACTTGGCGGCTTGTTCATGACGGCCCCTCCTTCGACTTGGCTCCGTGGGACCTGGCAAGAATATATCATCAATCCTCAGGCCGGAAGATTCTGACGATTATTCATCGAATCGCTGCAGGCCGCGTATATATTTTACACGCTCATTCCGGAGAATTGGTTAGGTGGTACACATTTACGGCGAACGAGGCGGCTCGTCGGGAGGTACAAAAAAAAGGTCGCCCCATTTCTGAGGGCGACCCCGCGAACATTTCAATTTATGGCAGCTCGGCAGAGTGAGCCGAGCCTGTCTCATCGAGTCGTCACTTTATTAGAATCATCTTCTTAATCATGGCTTTGTTGCCTGCCATCAGTCTGTAGAAATAAACTCCGCTCGCGCAACTCGAACCATTCCACACCGCAGAATGCATTCCAGCGCTCATGTAACTATCGACCAGCGTTGCCACCTGCTGGCCGAGCGTGTTGTACACCTTGAGCGTAACATGCGCTGCTTCCGGTACAGAAAACATAATCGTTGTAGTCGGGTTGAAAGGATTCGGATAGTTTTGCTCCAGGGCAAACTTCGAGGGCGTTTGCACCGAGGCGACAGTATCTATTCCGGTAGCCGTCAGCGAACTGGAGGCATTGTTCAATTGCAGATTGTCCAGATAGTATGTCTCGGTTTGGCTGCTGTTCTCCGAAATGTCGATCCGGTCAAATTGCTGATTAGACGGATTTAGACTGCTCATCGGTACCGTTATCAATGTCCATTTATTAGCGTGAACACTCCCGACAGAGACGGCCTGGAATGAGGTTCCCGCGTCGCTTTCAAGTCCAACTGTGAAGGACATCTTCGAGCTAGTGTAGACCTCGAACTGGACTGCGCTGTAAAGAGCCGGGTTTATGTACTCCCCGGAATTCCACGCGCCATAATGGAGACTCGCCGCTCCCCATTCACCTTGTACAACTGAAATCGAGGAGCTTCCGCCGTAAACCGGGCTGGTGTTTGAGAAGTTGAGCGTGGCATTCCATGAGGCGTCCATCCACGGAGACTGGAGCGCATCCTGGTAAATTGCCAGGCCGGGAACGGAAGCCACCGAAGGTATTTTGAAGACCCAGGGGGAAGACCAATTGCTCGTCAAGCTGCCGGAGCTCGCGTCGGCGCGCCAGTAATACGTGTTTCCCGCCTGCAAATTGTTTACGGTAAGGGAATCCGTCGTCAGGTTGGCGCTATCGACAACGGTCGAAGAGAAAGTACTGTCCGTCGATACCTGTAGTCGGCAGGATGTGGCTCCCGAAGGTATTTTCCATGTCAACGTCACCGGGGATGTGACAGTGGAATCAGCTTCGGCAGGTAGCAAGAGTGTCGGCGCCGGAATCGTGGTCAGCTGCAGATTATCGATATAGTAAGTTATTGGATTGCCGCTCGCGTCTTCGATTACAAGCATGGTGAAGACCTGGTTCGTCGGATCGAGCTCCGACATCGGAATAGTGATGCTTGTCCAGTGATCCGCGGAAACCGTGCCATAATTGACAGTCGGGAACGTGACTCCCGTCGGACCGCCCATAAGGAACACCGCAAGGTCGATAGAAGAAGCGGAATAGATGTCGAATGTAACGTCGGAATACTGCGCCGGGTCAACATTCACCAACGCATTCCATCCTCCGGAAAGGAGCCTGAAACCGCCGGAAGCATTCTGTGCGACGCTAACGGACGCGGTGCATCCGCTGTAAACTATAGATGTGTTTGCGAAATCGTCAGTCACGTTCCACGAACCATCCGACCAGTTCGACGCCAGCTGGTTCTGGTAAATCCAAGTCCCCGAAGTGCTGGCTGCGCTAGAGGCGACGGTATTAGAGACCGTTACCGTTACTGAACTGGTTGCTGTGTTACCTGCCGCGTCGCTCGCAACCGCTGATATCGTGTGGGTGCCGTTTGACAGACCGGATGTGGCCAATGTAGTGGTGTACGGCGAGGTAGTAATAGCGCTTCCATAATTCGTTCCGTCGATCTTAAATTGCACGCCAGTTACGCCGACATTGTCGCTGGCGTTTGCTGAAAGCGATATGGTCCCGGACACGGTCGATCCGCTCGAGGGCGACGTGACAGAAACAGTCGGCGCGGTTGTATCCTTGGTCGAGAGGATGTTTGAAACATTCACGGTGATCGACGCAGTCGAAGAATTGCCCGCGGCGTCCGTTGCCGTCGCGCTTATCGTGTGCGTGCCGTTAGTTAGCGTCGTAGTGAGAAGGCTTGCTGTAAACGGAGCAACACTGATTGTCGATCCGATCACACTGCCATCCACTTTGAACGTAACGCCTGTAACTCCGACGTTATCGGAAGCGTTAGCCGAAATTGACAGAGTGCCGGACACCGTCGCGCCGTTCGTCGGCGAGGAAATCGAAATAGAGGGAGAAATCGTGTCGGTCGGCACCGCTGTAGTACCGCCGCCCATCTCTTTCTTCACGTACGCCAGCAAGGGATAAGTGCCGTTGCCCGGGTATCCCATGCCGAGAGAATAGATGATCAATCCGCCGAGTCCCTTGCTGTTTATGTAGTTAAACTTGGCATTGACATCGCTCGTGTCTTCAAAGCTTATGAAGTAATCGCTGGAGTTGGTCGAGCCGGTCGTGCTGAGGTAAGACGCCTGGGCCTGACTGTCCCAGTGATAGTCCTGGGCATTGTAATATTTTTGCATGATTCCGGAGCCGTCCGACGCATAAAGGGGCACGTCTTCCTGTACGGTGGGAGCTGTTGACCATGCCTGGTTTGGTCCGGTTACACCGGCGCCGTTCGTCATCGTGCCGCCGTTCCACACTGTCCCGGCGAACTCGGAGCCTATGCCGAGTTTAGATGCGGACACACCGGCGCTTTCATAACTGGCAACCTGTGAATTGACGTTGGATGAAGCTTCCGACCCGTTTGTTGAGGCCGTGCCGTAAGAATATACAGAGCTGTTGTACCATGACACCCATCCCTGCCACGGGCCGGCCATATCGTATGTCATGATATTTATCTGGTTAAGGTCCGACTGGACGGCCGCCATCGCGGTAGGATCTCCGGCAGTCGTCGTAATCAGATAGGAGCTCCCCAGCGCGGAGCGAAGAGCCTTAATCAGCGCCTCGTACTGCGCGTCGTCGGTTGAGGCTTCCGGTTCCCAGTCGATATCTACGCCGTCCATATTATTGTTCTTTACAAAAGCGACGATGTTAGAGACGAACGTGTTAAGGTTCGTCGAGTTCGTGGCGCCCTGGAATCCGCTCTCGGTATTCCATCCGCCAACGCAGATAAGCACTTTGGTGCCGCTGGCATGCGCCGCTGTGGTAAGCGCCGTGGCACCGGTTGTCGAAATGCCGTTGCTCGCTAAATCGAGCGATCCGTCCGCGTTAGGCACGATCGCGAAATAAACAACGTCGGTCATCGCGCTAAAATCGACATCTGCGACCGGCATGTACCCGTTTGATCCATCTCCTAACTCCCACCCGCAATAATAAGCAGTCACCCACGGCTTGGCCTGTACTTTCGCTGCCGCAATCGACATGAGAAATATCAGCGCCGCGGTCAACAAACCTCGGTATCTATTCTCGAACTTTTTCATTTGTTCTCCTTGCTTTGTAATCCGTTGCTCGAAGCATCATTAACGGAATCGATGTTGTTCTTGACAGCCTTCTCATAGGAGAGAGCCGTCAGGCAATCGATGAATTGGTTCAGTTGAGTCGTGAGGCTGAATACGAATGTGGCGCCCGCTTCCTTCCAGACTTCCTCTCCCGCCGAGTTGAACGGCAGAGTCAGCACTACAATAATCACATCCGGATTGATTCGCCGGATTACCGGGACCACGCCTGTTCCCAGGCGTCCGAATTTCGGGAGCACTACGACTACCACATCTGGACAAGTTGATAGGACTTCGCACACGACGTTGACTTCATCAGCTACGTCGCTTACGCATTCGACATTCGGAATTTCCGAAATGATCGCTCGAAGTTTCGGGCGCATTATCTCCGAATCGGTGGCTAGTAAAATTCTCATCATATTCTCACGCCTGTTTTTCATTTTTTGCGTTAGAAAATTAGCAGGGAGCGAAAAGGGCGGGTATCGGTAAATGCCCGATTTTCAAGTAGGATAGGGGATAGCCGGGTGTGGGAATAAAGGAAACAACCTTGTAGCGAAAAGTACTACAAGGACGAGTCGGGGGAGAATAAATTAACGGAATGGTGGAATAATGGAAGCTTGGATTGATGGAACTATGGAATAGGCAGAGCGAATTAGTGGGGATCGCTTGAACATTGGATTGTTGGATTGGTGGATTAAGCCGGGGATGGTTGAATAGAAGTTGGGTTCGAAAAGGAAGAGGGTCAGATGTTTTGGGGATGAGGATAGAGCTCTGTGCAGTTATGCCAAGTATAGTATCGCGACTTTCGACTCAACGGAGTTGAGCAACAGAAACCCGATACTAACCACCATGCTCTGTGGCGCTTTCCCGACTACGAAGTAAACGGCGATGAGCGGGCACTGACACTGTCTTACTCAGCGAGACTTTCACCTCCGCGGCGAGGCGGCTTCGATCACGCAATCCTGGCCTCGTTTCGCGCGCCTCTCGGCCGCGCTGTGGTGGCACAGGGTTTGAGTTTGTTGTCATCAATCCGGTACTCTGGTTTCACCATTTCAGGGTGTCGCAACAGACGCCGCAGACTCTCTTGAAACGGAAAGGTTTCAGTATGCAAGACCTCTACAGGCTCATCGCAGGTGATCACATTTTCCTGAAGAACATATTGCTGGTGAAATAACCATCGCATAATAAACACGCCGCTTCGGTGGGCGGTCCGCACGTAGGATTGTACTGCCGCTCCGGCCATAACTAACAAGAGGCTAACATGAAAAATATAATCAAGATACCGATGCTCGTCGCACCAATCTTCTTTCTCTCTACCTTCTTCACAAGCGCTGCCTTTGCGCAGCAGGGATGGGTACCCGAGAAGAGCGGAACGTCAAATAATCTCTACGCCGTCTCTTTTCCCGATACATTGACTGCATACGTCGTCGGCGCCGGCGGCGCAATACTAAAGAGCACTGACGGAGGAGTGACCTGGACAAGCCAGACGAGCGGAACAACTCAGTCCCTGCTGGGGATTACTTTCACAAATGTCGACACCGGAACCGTTGTCGGCGGCGGCGGAACGATTCTACACACCACAAATGGCGGAGTGACGTGGCTGAAACAAACCAGCGGCACAGGTACCAACCTCCGTGCGGTTTCCTTCTTCCACGGCAACAACGGTATGGCAGTGGGAGACGGAGGAACAATACTCTACACAAGCGACGGTGGTACGACATGGAATAGGCAGAACAGTGGAGTAACAAACAAACTGACGGGCGTCTCATCCGTAAATGACAGCACATGGGTAGCAGTAGGAGTCGGGACACCTTTTGGCGGTTCCAGCGGCGAAGCTCCCGTTCTACGCACAACAAATACGGGAAGTACCTGGAATCAGGTAACCAATATATACAGGTTGCAAACAAGACAACTGGAGACGCTAAATGCTGTCTCCTTTAGAAGTAATCTTGGACTTGCCGCTGGATACTCTGAAGGGCAAACCGGATTAACGGGACCTATCGAATTCATCACCAGCGACGGAGGCGCCTCCTGGAACGAGAAGAGCGAAGGCGCATCACTTCATGGCTGCTCCTATGCGGAGGCATCAGCATGGTATGCAGTCGGATATCCGGGGATGATCGTTCGAAACGGCGCCGTCCAAACTCTCGGAAGAGCTAATCAATACGCTACGTTGAATGCCGTGGCATTTGCGAACGGCGCTAAAGGTATTGTTCTAGCAGGGAACACAATCCTTAGAACAACCGACGGCGGGATTGCCCCTCCGTATGCTCCCGCATTAGCTGTGCCCGCAAACGGTACAACAAATTCTCCTACAAATCCATCTTTCAAGTCTACAGATTCATGCTGGGTAACCGGCTCACGCATACAAATATCGCCGGACAGCAGTTTCCTGTCAGTAGTCTATGATACTTCGCACGGACCTGGCGCATACGGCAGTGTTCAAGTGTACCAGGCGCAGGGGCTCGCACAAGGTACCACTTACTATTGGAGAGTCAGAACAAGCAATGCTTACGGGAACAGCCCGTGGTCTCAAGTCTGGCACTTCACGACTCAAGGTAATCCTGATCTGGCGGTCTACGACTCGACTCTCCAGTCTCCATGGACCGATGTGTCGTGGGGAGCTTCCGTTACCTACACCGACTCCAACGCCATCAGCGTAAATGCCGACGCATGGGGAGCCCTGAGTCTGCTCGACGGTTCCTGGAGCACTCAGGACTCGGTCAACCCTTCCATGTACACCAGCTTCAACTTCTCCTTCATGGGCACACAGGAGTTCGGCGTCTTCCTCCAGACCGATTCAGGACAGTCCCTTCCCTGTGTCGATACCACGCTTACAGCATCAGGGTGGGTAAATGTATCCATTCCGGTGAGCCAACTCGACCCCAACGGCACAAAATTCAGCAGGCTGACATTCCAGTCCGATGAGGCATCTGCCTACCGGTTCTATGTAAGAGACTTGAGGTTTGTCGGACTCGGGCAGTCATCCAAGGCATTCAGACAATTGTCTCCTTTGGCCGGAGTCGGTACGGAAGTTCCAAAATCATTCAGCCTCGCACAGAACTATCCCAACCCGTTCAATCCCACAACGACGATCGACTATCAGATCCGCAACCCGAGCCACGTCTCGCTGACCGTCTATGATGTACTCGGCAGAGTTGTTCAAACGCTGGTCAACACAAACCAGCAGGCTGGATCGTATTCAGTCTCCTTCAACGCTTCCGGCCTTGCCAGCGGTGTGTACCTCTACAGGCTCATCGCAGGTGATCACATTTTCCTGAAGAAAATGATGTTGGTGAAATAGAGAGGAAAGGTCGTACCACAGCCCAACACAAAAAAGCCCCGTCGTTAACTTCACGGCGGGGCTTCTTTCTTCTGGTTGGTAGTTGGGGCTACCTCAGGTTTTTTCCATTCGACCGGAGAAATATGAG
>JAJYOS010000604.1 GCA_021796055.1 Bacteroidota bacterium | reverse complement strand
AAACAAAGGTTGTGTCATTCCGCTCAAGTTGGTTATTGCCATTCAAAGAGAAAATTCTTGACGGACTAAATTCCTTCCGTTTCATTGTGGTAACTACAGAATCATAGTCATGATGTACTTCTAGATAGTTAATCGCCTCGTCTATGATATCGCTTGTCGAGCAAGGAGAATTGGCGAGAAGTACGGTAATGGTTAGCGGCAGGTATCCTAGGTTTTCAGCTACTTGTTTTAATGCAGCTCTTACTTCTTCAGTAAGCGTAGGTTGAGACTTAGATCGTCTAAGTATGTTAACACCTTTTATACTCTTGCCCACATGCAAAAGCTCTGGTGAGTCTGAGGAGACATAAGTGACATCCGCCTTAGTCGAGTTAATGGCAGCCAAGATAGGGTATACTGCCACCGGTCTTCCAAGAATAGGGAATGTATATCTATTGAAAGAACTACTTTCATGTTTGCCAAAAACGATAGCAACATTGTCTTTTCTGTTTCGCTTCATACTCATTGCTAACTCCTCGCCGTGGTTACATAAGTGTTCTAGTCGAATTATCTGATGAATACATAATTGTAGATTTTCGAAAATTCTCCCGTTTCGAACATTCCTGAGTGTTTCCTATGTTTCAATTTCAAGCCGCAAGACTCTATGACCTTAACTGCTTCAGCATCCTCTTCCGACTCCTCATTGATCTCGATCAACAGTGATTTAAGGATTTTGCTTTTTAAGGTTCTTTGGCCATTACTTATTATCTTAGCCTCTAATCCATCAACGTCTACCTTGATATGATTAGGGAAAAATTGGGGATACTTTTCCAGAAACGAATCAAGCATGAAAGAAATGACAGACTGTTTAAAATCTGGCTCAAAGTGTTTGTCCTGCCAGTCCCTGGCTTCACCGAAATTATTGAGAGCCTGACCTGATTGAAACTTAGGAATATAGAGATAATCAATCCCATCCTTATCCGAAAATGCAATGTTAAGGCCAAGGATCAGATCGTCAAGGTGGTTAACGTGTATGTTCTTGTTGAGTAAAGAAAAGTTCAGAGACTCTGGTTCAAAGGCAAGTACGCGGCACCCTCGCTTTGCGGCATATAACGAATATAGGCCAGCATTTGCGCCAATATCAAAAACAGTGTCTCCCTTCTTGAAAGAATTCATCCATTCTATGGTTTCCGGTTCCTTAGTGAAAAAAGTTTCGTATCTCCATCTTGTCACGTCGTTTGGACAATAAAATTGCAGAAAGTCCTTCCCTTCTTTCCTTAAAATAAATATCGGGTTAATTCTTTCAACAATTGCTGAGGAAACCTTGTGTTCACTTTGTTGAGTGAAAGAAGCCCGACTGCCCTATCGACCAGAAAATTGAAAATCTTGCGTCTACAACTCATAAGCCCTACCTTGATTGTAATGGGTTTTCAGTTACTGATTTGTGGCCTTGCCCAAATATCCTTTTAGCAGAACACCGCTTTCTCAACGTTACGTAAATCTTCCAGAGTGTCAACCGAATAAATCAGAGTGTCGGTGTAAACCATTTTCACTTTTAGGAGATGAAGAAATGTCGCGGCACAGCAGAGGCAACGGCATCTTGTTTACCATACGCTTCTACCACCGTCAATAACCACTGTGGCACCATTCATATATGACGATGCGTCACTCGCAAGAAAAACAACGGCTGCCTTGTATTCATCCCGCGTTGCCATCCGACCGAGCGGGATGAGGTTCGAGATTCTTTCCACGAAATCCTCGGGTTGATTATTGTACACTCCGCCGGGACACAATGTATTTGTGCGTACGCCCCTGTCCCCCCAATAAGTGGAAAGATACTTTGTCAAACCGATGAGGCCGTGTTTAATTACCGAGTATGTCACGGGCTTAGCCGGTTGTTTTTCTTCCGGCACACCGGGTTTCCTGTATAGCCTTTGGTCGGGGGCTATAATCCCCAGGTCTGAGGAAATATTTATTATAACTCCCTTTCCGGCTTTTGCCATCTGGGAACCGAAAACCTGGGCACAGAGGAAGGAGCCGGTCAGCCCCACCGAGAGCTCGAGGTTCCATTGATCAAGAGAGAAATATTCAAGTCTGCTGAATGAAAAGCTCTCACCGGAGTCATCAACCTTGGGGTCTATGGCCGCGTTGTTTATCAGTATATCCACTCGCGCGAACTTCTGCAGAATAAGCTCTCGTGCCTTCTCCAATTGTGTCTTATTGGTGATATCGCAGTCTATCCCAAGGGAAGTCGTTGCATACAGATCGCAGATTCGTTGGGCTTCAAGCCTTACCCGTTCGGCGTTCACGTCAATGAGAACCGTGTTGCATCCGAACTCCGACAAGGCTTCAGCGTGTTTGCTTCCGAGGAAGCCGGCGCCTCCGGTTATAATTGCGACTCTTCCGGCTAATCTGAAAAGATCCGATGTATTTCCCATAATTGCTCCAGCGTTCAGATGGTCGCTGTTTGCCCCCCATCAACAATTACGCAGGACCCCGTCATGAACGAGCCTCTTTCGGATGCGACAAACACGATGAAATCGGATATCTCCTTGGGCGTCGCAAAACGGTTCTGCGGTACTGTCGCGCGCAACATCGCTAGCACTCCGTCTCTATCATCTTTCAGCTTACGATCCCATGTACCGTTTTCAAACATGATGTTTCCCGGAGCCACTGTATTTACACGAATATTGTTATCAGCCATTTTCCTTGAAAGATTCTTCGCATAGGCAATAAGAGCCGCCTTTGCAACGCTGTAATGAATCGGTGCTCCAATTGCCTCAACCCCCGCTATTGAACTGACGAAGACAACAGACCCACCACCTTGCTTGACCATCGCACCCAGAACTGCAGTGGCTATTCTTCTCGCACCATTGAAGTTCAAGTCGAGCATGGCGTTCCAGTCTTCTTCGGCGATATTCCAGTCAATACTCCCCCGCCCTGACCCGATGTTGGCTACGAGAACGTCAATTCTGCCAAAATGTTCAACGGCGAAGTTCAGGCATGCCTTTATCACGTCAGGACGTGTCAGGTCTCCCGCAAACGACAACATCTTCCCTGGAGGATTTTTCGCACGAAGTCGCTTCTCCGCGTTCTCCAGTAAGCTTATGTCTCTTCCGGTAAGAATCACATTGGCCCCTTCGCCGAGGAACCCCTCAGCTATGCTCCTCCCCAGTCCATGACTGGAGCCGGAAACCAAAACTGTTTTGTCACGAAGGCCAAGATCCATCAGATGTGAAACTCCGTCAAATACCTCTCAACGAAAAGCCTGTTCTTTATCGCCGTTTCCTTCTCTCTGCCTTCTTCCTCCCTGGCAGCCTGCAAGATGATAGGTCCCTTGAAGTCCAGTTTAGACAACTCGCGAAAGAAGGCATCAAAATTCGCACTCCCCGTACCCAGCGGTTTCGTGCCATCGTTCAGCAGGCGGTCCTTTATATGAAGCGTCATTATTTGCCTGCCGTAGCTTCGCAGTTCCTCCTCCCAGTCATACCCCATGCCAGAGCTATTGCCCGTGTCATAGTTTGCGTTTACCCACGGATGATTGATGAAGCTCAATAGTCTCTTGAAGGCGGCCGGCGGCAGCGAAGTTTCCAAAGCCAACGTGATCTCGTTCTTCTCGGCGCTACTCAACGAAGGTGCCAAAAACTCCTTGACTGAAGCAAAGTGTCCCTCAGACTCTATCTTCGATGCATCGACAAATGGAATGTCAATGAAACGCGCACCGATCTTCTTGGCCTGAGTCACCAACCAGACCAGTTTCTCCGAAAGCTCCTTACGCAAACCGCTGTCGGCAGTCAGATA
>JAJYOS010000040.1 GCA_021796055.1 Bacteroidota bacterium | reverse complement strand
GGGCGACTGCCGCGAAACGAGGTTGAAGAGAGCCTGGCAGTGCTGCAGAAAAGGTCCGCTGACTGAGGCCACCGGCGCTTCCGTGGGGCGGGCAGGGATAATTTATTCAAGAAGAATCATCGAAGGTAAATCATGGATCGAAAAGGGAAGATGAAGGCGGAAAATAAAGTGAAGATGACACAGCAATCGGATCTGGCTGACCTGTCGATGCTCGGCAGGAAAACCGAAGCCGTGAGGAAACTGGAGACTTTTCCGAATCATCACCCGGACAGAGACTATGTCGTGACTCTGAGGACCGATGAATTCACCTGCCTGTGTCCTGCAACCGGTCAACCCGACTTTGCAGAACTCACGATAGAGTATGTACCGGACAGGAAGATTGTCGAATCGAAGTCGCTCAAACTCTATTTGTGGTCGTACCGCAACGAAGGCGTTTTCAATGAGCATCTTGCAAATATTATCCTTGATGATCTCGTGGATGCCCTTCGGCCAAGATGGTGCAAGGTGACTGCCGACTTCGCGGTCCGCGGCGGAATCGCGATAAGCGTCGAAGCTGAACACGGTAAGCGATGAGCAGCGGAGGAATTCAACCCGGCCGCCAGTCGACCGGAGGAGAGCGATGGCTTCCCATCATTACTGCAATCTTCGTGACGACCCTGATAGTGTCCAACATAATTGCGGTGAAGCTCTTCTCCGTTGGTCCCGTAGTTCTGCCTGCAGGAGTAATAGTATTTCCGATTTCATACATCTTCGGGGATGTGCTTACCGAGGTGTACGGATATTCGCGGGCGCGCCAGGTGATATGGATCGGATTCGGCTGCAACTTAATCGCGGTCGCGGCGATAATGGTGAGCATCTATCTTCCGCCCGCGTCCTTCTGGGATGTAGCCCAGTTAGGGTCGAGTGTCCTTACCCAGAGGGCATACGCTGCGATTCTCGGATTCGCACCTCGCGTGCTGGCCGCCTCCTTCGTAGCATACCTTGCCGGCGAGTTTCTGAATTCATTCGTGATGGCAAAGATGAAGATCGCGACTCAAGGGAGGCTCCTTTGGTCGAGAACCGTGGGATCTACGCTTGTGGGGCAGCTTGCAGACTCCGCTATTTTCATTTCGTTGGCATTTTTGGGTACAGTCCCGGCGGGGGCGCTTGTAACGCTGACTGTGTCTCAATGGATTGTGAAATCGGCATACGAAGCAGTTGTGACGCCGCTCACTTATGCGGTAGTGAATTTTCTTAAACGCGCGGAGAATCGCGATTACTACGATTATAAGACGAATTTCAACCCGTTGATCTGGGGCGGAGAAGCCGGTGAAAGCGGGGAGAACGTTTGAAATAGGCGAACTTAGCTTCATGGTAATCCGGCAGTTTGCAGCGGTCGCAGGCTTTTTCGTGATTGCATATATGGCCGAAACATCCTAAATTTCAGACAAATCCTAAACCGAGGTGAAACGTTGTACGCTTTTTTGGTTGTTTTAGAGATTATCATATCCGTTCTCTTGACCGCAGTTGTTTTGATGCAGTCGAGTAAGGGCGGCGGACTGGCTGGCTCGTTCGGAGGCGCCAGTGCCGGCTTTGGCAACATGTTTGGGGTGCGGAAGACTGCGGATATCCTTTCGAGGATGACGACAATCCTCGGCACAGTTTTCATCGTGCTGGCATTCCTCATAAACCTGTTCTTTCTCCCCAATAAGGCAACGAACGAACAGAAGAGTTTTCTTCAGACTCGGGGCGAGCAGAATCTCCCGGCTCAACAAGTACCTCAAGTACCTTTACCTTCGCAGCCAAGTCAGCCACAGAAATAGCGGGAATCTTCATAGATGCCCGAGTCCCCTCTCATACTGCTTGTCGATGATGAGCAGGCTAACCTGGAATTGTTCTCCATAATTCTGCAGGATGAGGGGTACCGTATCCTGGCTGCGGAAGGCGTGATGGACGCACTCAATCTCCTCTTGGAGAATAAACCCGACTTGATCATCAGCGACATATACATGCCTGAGGTGGGCGGGTTCGAGTTCTATGAGAAGGTGCAGAAGATTCCGGAGCTTCGTTCAGTTCCCTTCATTTTCCTGAGCGCGCTGGCGGACCGCGCACATGTCCGGGAAGGAAAGGAACTCGGCGCGGACGACTATTTGACGAAGCCCATTGATGTAGATGAGCTGATAACAACCGTCAGGGGAAAACTCAAGCGTGCCGCCTCGCTTCGGAGTGCGATGGAAAACGAGTTCAATTCCCTCAAAGAACAGATCCTCTCGACTCTCTCCCACGAACTTAACACCCCTCTGACTTACATAATTGGTTTTTCGGAGATCATCAGCAGCGGAGCCTCACAGATCTCGACGAACGAGCTCAAGGAGTTTGCGAACCTGATCCGTCACGGCGGCGGCAGATTGAAAAACCTGGTGGACGACTTCCTCGAGACCATTCAGATTGATTCAGGACAAACGCAGAAGTACTACGAGAGCGGGAAGCATGAATTCGACCTGGCAGAAACGCTCAGGGCCCTGAAAGAAGAGTATTCCCCGCTGGCTGACGAAAAGAACATTGGATTCAAAGTGAATGCAGACGGCGACCTTCGTGTCGTTGCTTCCGAATCGTTAATGCGCGATTTGCTTGGCAGACTACTCTCCAACGCAATTAAGTTCACTGCCAAGGGAAGCGTTACCCTGAATGCATCAAGAGATGGCGACTATGTTGAGCTGGATATAATCGATACCGGGGCCGGGTTCCCCGAGCAGGAACTGCCCAGAATGTTCCAGAAGTTCTACCAGTTCAACAAGGACAAACAACAGCAACAAGGCGCAGGGCTCGGCCTTTATATCGCCAAGAATCTTGCCGAGATCAACCACTGCCGCCTGACCATTTCCTCCATAGAAGGTACAGGAACAAAAGCTTCACTAAATATTCCCGCCCGGTAATTATGTCTCGTCTGACCGCGCTCCTCGGGGAGACGATCACCGTCTCCATCCTATTACTGTCGCCCGCGTCGACACTCTATGCCTTCTCGAATTCTTCTCATGGAGACTCTACTACCACTTATGTCCTGAACAGGGTCTTTGTCCAGGGTAACACTGCGACAAAGTCGTTCATAATACTCAGGGAGCTTCCCTTCAGGGCTGGTGATACCGTGACCGCCGGGGAAATTCAGTACGGCAGGGAAAGAATATACAGCACGGGATTGTTTACGGACGTGATAACTCAGATCGAGCCGCTGAAAGGAGGCAGGGTCGACCTCCTGATTCTTGTGGAGGAAAGATGGTACATCTGGCCGTATCCGGTTGTCGGCTTTCGGGATGATGATTTGAAGAGAATATATGTGGGAGCGGGCCTCGCGGATTTGAATTTCAGCGGGTCGGATGACAGGCTCGAGGGGATGTTCGCCTTGGGCTACGATCCTTTCGGTACTATAGACTATTCCGACCCCGCCGTCGGTGTCAACAAGAGATATGTTGTTTCACTCGGTGCCAGTTATGCACACGGAAGGAGCCTCGGTCAGCAGTCGGGAAATGCCAGCGGCCAATTCGACGATGCCTTTGCAGACATGTATGTCGAAGGGGGAAGGCGATTCGGCATCTATTCCCTTCTTTCTCTGAAGGCGACTTACAACTACGTCAAAAGGAATGAGGACGCAGCGGGCCTTGTGCTGTCGCCAACCGGTGAAGACATATTCGGGTCTCTCAAAGTGGATTACACTTATGATTCCCGCAATCTGAAAACTTATGCGACCCAGGGAGGATACCTGGACCTCGCGGTCGGAAAGTACGGTCTGGGCGAAAGCAATGTCGATTTCGGCAGGCTTTCATTTGATGCAAGAGGGTATCTGCCAATTGAAAAGTATCTGACCTTCGCTTTGCGATTGCACGGAAACCTGGCGGAAGGCCCGCAAATTCCTCCTTACGACCACGTCTTCTTAGGATATTATGAACGTATCCGGGGCATGTTCTATACAACGTCGGAGGGAGAGAGCCTGCTGGGCGCGAACGCAGAGCTGCGCATTCCTATTATCAAGAAGATGACTTTCGATCTGCCGGATTTCCCCATGAGAAAGTATATCTCAAACTCGTTCGGCATTTACTGGAGCTTCTTTTTCGATGCAGGCGAGACCTCCGGTAAACAACTGGACATGCACCTGAACCGGGCATTGTACGGTTATGGAGGAGGATTGGTCTTTCTGTTGCCCTATGATTTCGTTGTCCAGGTGGACTTCGCAAGAGGAGGGGACAAAAGGTCCGAGTTCATTCTGGAATTCGGTGAGGCGATATAATGGAGCAATTCATTTTTGACGACCGCAACTTCTCCCTCATGCAAAATGGGAAGAGTATCCTGGTTATCGAGGGCGATGAACATTTTCACCTGTCTCGTGTGTTGCGCGTCGGCATCGGAGACAGGATCCTGGCCACGAACGGGAAAGGTGCGACGTGCCTTTGCGTCGTGACCGTTATGGAAAAGTCAAGAAGTGTCTGTGAAGTCCTCGAGAAGTACGACAGGCTGAATTGTTCAGTTCGGAGTTTCCGCATCGGGCTGGCATTCCTGAAACCGGTGTCGAAGATGGAGATGGCAGTAGAAAAATGTACGGAACTAGGCGCGAGCGGATTTGTGTTGTTTAATACTGAGCGGAGTGAGAGGACGAATCCGCGCCTTGACAGATTGCAGGCCATAATCAAATCGGCAGTCAAGCAATCGCTTCAAAGTCGTTTTCCTGATTTATCGATCGCTGAAGATTTGGAGAAGGTTGTAGCCGGTAACGTGAGTTTCGAAGAGAAGATAGTCTTACATGAAAAAGCTGAGGAGATTCTGGATCCTGGATCCTTGCTTCCTTTCGTAAGCAAATCGGTGATCGCACTCGTGGGACCCGAGGGAGGCTTTTCCGAAAATGAGATTGCCCTTCTCAAAGGAAACGGATATCGAAGTTACTCGCTCGGTAAGGCTCGACTGAGATCCGAAACTGCCGCAATGAAAGTGGCTTCACTCCTTGCGGCCTACTGACCCAAGCGTTATGACCCTGCCCGGCCGGTTCGATTCCGCTGCCGGCCCCCGTTAGAAGTGCATAACCCGACGGGAACCCTTCCTGCACGGCGCCGGAATCGCCCTACCTCGAATACTCGGTTTAATTTTAACTCCGTTCATGACATGGCAATTCAAATGAGAACGTATCGGGATCATGGAGAGACAGCAAATCGTCAGGTATGAAAGCGCCAAGGACACACCTTTGCACCGCGATATCCGCGAGCTGGGCGCTATCCTCGGTGAGGTGTTGATAGAACAGGAGGGGAAGGAGTTTTTCGATTTGGAGGAAAGGCTTCGCGCTTTGACGAAGTCCCTCCGATTGAATTATTCACACAAGACCAAAAAGGAAATTGATGAGCTGATCAGCTCGCTCGATCTGAAGAAAGCCAACAAGATCGTGAGGGCATTTCTCCTTTATTTTCTCCTCAGCAATACTGCGGATGAAATCCACCGGATCAGGAGGCAGCGTGCGCATGCCATGACCGATGCGACGCCCCGGCGCGGCTCCATGGAGGAAGCCATCATCGACCTTACGAAAGACGGGCACGGGCTGGTCTTTGTTTTGCAGATTCTCAACTCCATGAAGGTCGTGCCGGTGTTTACCGCGCATCCAACGGAGGCAACGCGGCAGACCGTTCTCAGGAAGATGCTCAACATCAGCGAGCTCCTCCTCAGGCGTGAGACTGCCAGCCTTACACCGGACGAACTGGCGGAGCTCCGCAGGGAGCTTCACGCAGAAATTACGATGCTCTGGCAGACGAACGAAATAAGGATGAATCGCGTCACCGTTCAGGATGAAATCCGCAGAGGACTTTTCTTCTTCGGTGAAATAATGTATGATGCCATACCCGTGTTCTATGAACGCGTAAACCGCACGCTCGCAAGAGTGTTCGACAGCAAGGTGACATCGCCTGTGATGCTGAGGTTCGGTTCGTGGATCGGCGGTGACAGGGACGGGCATCCTTTTGTGACTGCCGGCGTCACAAAGAGCGCGCTCCAGATGCAAAAGAGGGAGATACTGTTCCTTTATATCAGAGACCTGGACCGGCTGTATGAGACCATGAGTACGTCCACGCGTCTGGTGGGGGTGTCGAATGAGCTGATGGACTCGGTCAGTAAAGACATTGCGAGTCTTTCCGGCGAGATTCAGGAAGAGGATTTGAAAGACCAATCCGAGATTTACAGGGTCAAAGTCTTCCTGATGCACAGCAAGTTAAGGAATACCATCGAGGAGAGAGGACATCGTTACGGATCCGCAGAAGAGTTCGTGCACGATCTTGATGTCATTAATGAGAGCCTTCATTCAAACAAGGGGGAGATAATCTCCGAGTCGAGAATTCTTCCGCTTCTCTATAAAGCGAAGACCTTCGGTTTCCATCTCGCGTCGCTGGATATCAGACAGAACTCGTCGGTCCTCAGAAACGGCATCTCCGAATTGTTAAAGAATTCCGAGGTCGAGAATAACTACCCCCGCCTGGACGAAAAAGGGCGCATCAGAGTGCTTACCAGGGAGCTTCTGAAAGCGAGGCCACTTGCAAATGTCAACGCATCCCTTCATGCAGATACTTCTGAGGTCATTTCGGAATTCGAAGTCATGCGTTTCGGTAAGGAATACGCCGGTGAGGAAGCGTGCAATGATTACATCATCAGCATGAGCTCTTCGGTGAGCGACGTACTGACTGCTCTGGTGTTCGCAAAAGAGGCCGGGCTGGTGAAGGTTAGAGACGGGAAGGTAGAGGAGTCAAGGCTGGATATTCTTCCGCTGTTTGAGACTATAGAGGATCTCAGGAATTCGCATGTCGTCCTGACCGACCTCTTCAGAAATGAGGGATACAGCCAGCACCTCAAACTTCGGGGAAAGACGCAGAAAATAATGATAGGGTACTCGGACAGCAACAAAGACGGCGGCATAGTAACGTCAAACTTTGAGCTGATAAAAGCCCAGATAAACCTGAAGAAAGTCTGCGACAAGTTCGGCGTAAGGCTGATATTATTCCACGGCCGGGGCGGAAGCGTTTCGAGGGGCGGAGGTCCGCTGAACCAGGCGATAGTCTCGCAACCGATTGGAACGATCGAAGGTGAAATAAAAATCACCGAGCAGGGCGAAATGATTTTTGTCAAGTATGCGATGCCGGGGATCGCGCTGAGGAGCATCGAACTGATGACGTCCGCCGTGATGATCTCCACATCGAAATACAGATCGGGTGAGAAGAACCTCGACAGGAAATACATACCTGTCTTTGAGAGGATTTCGGAGATCGCATTGAACCGTTACAGGAAACTTGTGAGGCATCCCGGGTTCATCGAGTATTTCAGGCATGCGACTCCCATAGATGTCATTGAACGGATCGAGATAGGATCTCGTCCGCCATCAAGGAACAATGGTGCCGGATTGAAGGACCTTCGTGCAATTCCGTGGGTATTCTCGTGGACCCAGAACCGTCAATTGATATCAGGCTGGTTCGGATTCGGTTACTCTCTGGAGAAGGCGGTCGAAGAGCACATCGTAAGCTGGGAAGATCTGAGAGAGATGTACGGCGAATGGGAGTTCTTCAAGGCCCTGACGGACAACGTAGAGATGGTTCTCATGAAATCCGACATGATAATAGCGAGAGAATATTTGCGGCTCTGCGGTGATAAGAAGGAGGCGGAAAAGATCTTCGCGATGATACAGCTGGAGCATGAGAAAACACGGGAGGCTATAATCAATATCACGAAGGAAAACAACCTCCTCGACTCGAACCCATCGCTCCAGCGTTCACTTAGCCTGAGGAATCCCTACATCGACCCGATAAGCCTGGTTCAGATAAGGTTCCTGGAAATGTATCGCGGACGCAAGTTCAGCGATGAAAACAAGCAGAATGTTCTTGATTTGCTGCGATCTACCGTGAACGGCATTGCTGCCGGGATGCGAAACACCGGCTGAAAAACTCCGGTGGCGGGTTGCTTTGAACAATCCGAAGAAGATTTGCGTTTCAGGGAGCTCAGGAAGGCCAGATGTTCTTGCGGAGAGGCCAAGCACGCTAAGAAGGGAATGGATGCAATCCGTCCTTCGTGCCTTTGCAAGCGTAAAATTTCACTATCTCAAAATGCCCGGCAGCCGCAACCGGGAGATTTTTCCAGCAGCTTTTTCCCCGAATATAAATCCCAGAATTCTCCAAGAAAAAAGAAGGCGGTCTGTTAAACCGCCTTCCGACATTACTTCTATCTTCGCATCTCTATTTGCTTGAGAGCGGCTCGACCTTTTTCACCGATACCTCTTCCATTCCACCTCTCTCGTTCAGTTGTCCGGTGACTTCCACTTGCTCCGCCACATACTGGACAAGAAGTTTATTGGCCGGTTTACTGTTCGGCCCGATCGCAAGATAAACCTTGCCGGTCTTGGTGAGGATCCCGACTGGCTGACCGCTGTCGATGCATTTCCGGGCGCAGGATGCATGTTTCGCGCCGTGTTGACCGGCCGTAAGATAACAGGAAAGGTCCACGACTTCTCCCTGTATTGTAGCCGTCTTTCCGTGGCTGGACATGTTCATCATGTGCATGTCGTTCATTCCCTTCATGCCTTTCATGCTCTGCGCCTGGCTCATGGAAACGGTCGTGAGGGCCACCATGAGGATAAACGCCGCGAACCTAAGGTATCTCATATCATCCTCCTCGTTTGTTAGTGCAGCACAATCCCGAAAAGAAGGGAGAGTGCGTGTTATTTGTGTGCTTTGTCGAAGCGGGCGGCCGCTTCTTTCCAGTTGATGTTCTTCATGAATGCAGTGATGTAGTCGGCGCGCTTCAAGCCGTAGTCAATCATGAATGCATGCTCGAAGACGTCGAGTACCACGATGGGGGTGCATCCGGCCAGGTGTCCCATGTCATGTTCGTTAACCCAATCGTTGTAAAGCGAGCCATTGGAGGTGTCAAGGTAAAGAAGCGTCCAGCCGATACCCCTCATGCTGCCTGTTGCCTTGAAATCTGTTTCCCAGTTCGCATAGCTCCCAAACTGGTTAGTGATTGCCTGGTGAAGGCCGGTCTTTTCTCCGACCGGTTCCTTGCCGCCCAGGTTGTCGAAATAATATTCATGCAATCTCATACCGTTGAATTCCCAGCCGAAACGCCTCTTCAACTCCGCGTACTCAGGTGTCCCCGTCTTACCATCCTTCAGCATTTGTGACAGGATGTCTGCTAGCTTGTTGGTGTTCGTAACATATCCCTGATAAAGTGTGAAGTGGTTCTCAAGCAGCTGTTTTGAAAAACCTTCCATTCCGATAAGATGACTGTAATTCTTTGCCTGGTATGCCATTTGTTTTCCCTTTCTTCTTTTGATGAAAAGCTATGCCCGGTGCTGTACCGCTGAAGACCAACGCTAGTACACTTTGTAATGACAATGCCTGCATTAAAGTTCCATGCAGGCTGGATGTCAAATATCATGACCGTTCATGGTACAGAGAGCCGGAGGTCCTTCGGAGATACCCGTCGTCAGGCGTTGAAGGAGTGGCCGCAGCCGCAAGTGCGAGTCGCATTCGGATTGTCGAACGTAAACCCTTTTCCACTAAGACCATCCTGATAGTCGAGAGTGACACCCGACAGATAGGGGAGGCTTCTTTCATCGATGTATACTTTCACGCCGTTGGCGCTCACTACCTTGTCCAACTCACGGGTCTTCTCATCAAAACCGAGGACATAGGTGAAACCGCTGCAACCGCCCCCCTTTACGCCCATTCTCAGGCCGAATGTGTCGGGTATGTTATTCTCTGTCATTACCCGCCTGATTTCCTGGGCAGCCTTGTCTGAAATATTGATATTAATTTGATCTATGTCTGTCGCGGACATATTCATTCCTCCATTTATATATAAATTCCGCTATCGCACATTGAGTATCGGTTTCCCCGGGGTCTTTGTCCTGAAGTCTGAATAGTTAACCGTCCAAACGCCGCTGGATACCGGTTTAAGGATTCCGTCAGAAACCATCTCCCTTATCAACGCCTGCAAAACGGTCTCAAGTTCCACATCCGAGGGGGTGAACTTGTTAGACAGCAGGTAATATTTCAGCGCATAGCGCAAATCGCGATAAAAAACGTTTGAGAGATGAAAAGTCGGGAATTTGGAGTGAAAATAGTCCAGGAAATTCTTCTTGTTGCTGATGGCAAATTCAATCTCTTTCATCGAGGTCCCTTCCTTTTATATAATATAGATTTGAGGTTTTGGAGATTCAATAATGCGGCGCATAGGAGGTTCCTTCGGGAGGCAGCCCGCACCGCAAAACAAGCGCGAAGATCGGGCTAAATTGCATATTATGGCGTACGTCCGTAAATTTTTCCATAAAATTTGGAGGAATACAAATGGCAATTAATGTCGGAATTAACGGTTTCGGACGTATTGGAAGAAACTTTTTCAGAGCTGCATATAAGAACTCTCAGCTGAATATCATAGCGGTCAATGATATCACGGATGCGAAGACTCTCGCGCATCTTCTCAAATATGATTCCGTGCTCGGAATCTTCCCTGCAAAAGTCGAGGCTAAAGAAGGTGAGATTATAATAGACGGGAAGCCGTTGAAAGTGCTTTCGGAAAAGGATCATCATAATCTCCATTGGAAGGATCTCGGTGTCGACATCGTCGTCGAGTCGACAGGTTTAAAGCACTTCACCACAGGTGATGAGGCGAAAACCCATCTCGCAAATGGCGCGAAGAAGGTAATTATCAGTGCGCCGGCTAAAGTCTGTGATCTTACGATTGTATTAGGTGTGAATGATGAATTATACGACGCAAAAAAGCACAACGTTATTTCGAACGCCAGCTGTACCACGAACTGCCTGGCGCCCGTCGTGAAGGTCCTTCGGGATTCATTCGGGATCAAGAAGGGGCTCATGACGACGATTCATTCGTATACAAACGATCAGCGCATACTCGATCTTCCGCATTCGGATCTTCGCCGGGCCCGTGCGGCCGCGCTTTCGATGATACCGACCTCGACCGGAGCGGCAAAGGCAATCGGACTTGTCATGCCCGATCTGAAGGGAAAGCTGGACGGATTCTCGATGCGGGTGCCTACTCCAGATGTCAGCGTCGTCGATGTGGTCGTGGAATCGGAAAAGTCGGCCACGAAGGAAGAAGTCAACAAGGCGCTGAAGGCTGCCGCTGAAGGACCACTCAAGGGAATCCTCGGCTACAGCGAAGAACCTCTCGTCTCAATGGATTACAAGGGTGACCCTCGTTCTTCGATTGTCGATGCCCTGAGCACGATGGTTATCGACAACCTGATTAAGGTCGTGTCATGGTATGACAACGAATGGGGTTATTCGAGTCGTGTAGTCGACCTGGTGCAGAAAGTAGGCTCCAGGCTCGGTTGATTTTCCGGCAGCCCGCCAACGGTCAAATCTGTTAAACGAGCTCCCACGTCGAAGTTGCATCACTCCGATGCGATTTCGGCGCGGGACCGCGGGCCGCGGTTTTCTTCATCCTGAGTATTTTGTTGAAAGGGAAGATTGAACTTCTTTCTTGTAGCTGCATTTGTCTTGTCTCTCCATCCGAACCGTGTCCCTGATAGTTATACTCCTCATGAGCTTTTCGAGAAGTGCAAGGACCGCGCGGCCCGGATCGATAGTACGTTGAACAAAATGAATATCCGGTTCATCCAGTCGGTGGAGATGAGATCGAGGACCGGAACGGCAGACAGCCTTGCGTTTGAGATTACCTCCGATCACGGCAGGCTCACAAGGCGCCTTTTGTTCAGTAGTGTTCCGAATGGTGGCAGGTTTAACGGCGGTTACGATGCATTCGACCGTATGTTCCACTTGTCCGACTACTTCTCAGGGAGGGGGAAGGTCCTGTCTTCATGCGATTTCGGTAAGTCGTCCTGCGGGAAATGTCTCGGCATCAGATTCACACTTTCAAGTCCTTCCGATCCCACAGATCCGCTAAGTACAGTATCCGCTTCGGTGGATGCGTCGGACTTCACCCCGGTTCACATTGAAGAGCATCTTAAAGGACTTCCACTCGGCGTTGAGTTCGAGGACAATGTGGATGTCGCTTACAACAACGATTTGAAAGTCTATTTTCCGAATAAGATAGTGATGCAGGTGTACGGGACGCTGTTCTTCCTCAAAGGCGAAGTTGCAGTCATCACGATCAGGAATGGAGATCTGCAGAGAATATGAGGCACGTGGCATCTCTCGTCCGAGGTTTCTCTTTGTGGGCATAGGATCAATCAGAATAATTGTTGAACAATCAGATTTCAAACTGGAGCAGGAAATGGATACAACATTTAACAAGAAGACTGTCGACGATATTAGTCTAAAGGGCAAGAAAGTATTGGTGCGGGTCGATTTCAATGTCCCGCTTGATGAGAATAAGAATATCACCGATGATAACCGCATTGTGGAGTCTCTCCCGACGATTAAGAAGATACTTGCAGATGGCGGTACACCGATTCTAATGAGTCATCTTGGACGGCCGAAGGGGAAACCGAAGCCTGAGTTCTCGCTGTCGCCTGTCGCAAAGAGGCTGGGTGAGTTCCTGTCCGCGAAGGTTGTGATGACACCAGATTGTATAGGGGCAGAGACCGGAAAACTGGCCGGAGCGGCGAAACCGGGAGATGTGGTCCTTTTGGAGAACCTTCGATTCCACGCGGAAGAAGAGGCAAACGACACCAATTTTGCGAAGGAGCTCGCATCGCTAGGGGATGTCTATGTTAACGATGCATTCGGAAGCGCACACCGCGCCCACGCATCCACCGAAGGCGTGGCTCATTTTCTGAAGCCGGCCGTGGCAGGTTACCTGATGAAGAAGGAGCTTAAATATCTTTCACAGGCGGTGGGGAATCCGAACCGCCCATATGTGGCGATCATCGGCGGAGCAAAAATTTCCGGAAAGATCGACGTCATCAATAATCTTCTGGGTAAAGTGGATGTACTCATTATCGGCGGCGGAATGATGTTCACGTTCCTAAAGGCCATGGGCAAAGAGATCGGCAACTCGATTCTGGAAGCCGACAAGGTAGCACTTGCAAAGGAGCTTCTCGACAAAACCAATTCCGGAAAGGCAAAGTTGCTCCTGCCGGTCGATTGCGTCGTCGCTGAAAAGTTCGAGAATAGTGCCCCGAAGAAGACGGTTAGTGTCGACGGGATCCCGCAAAACTGGGTCGGCATGGACATCGGTCCCAAGAGCGTCGAGCTCTTCCGCAATGAGATTGTGAAGGCAAAAACGGTCGTCTGGAACGGGCCGATGGGTGTCTTCGAAATGGAGAATTTCCAGGCCGGGACGCGGGCTGTTGCAGAAGCGCTTGTGGAAGCGACGAAACAAGGTGCCTCGACTATTGTCGGGGGTGGCGATTCGGCCGCAGCCATTGCCAAGTTCGGACTTGAGGACGGAGTCTCACATGTTTCAACCGGCGGAGGCGCTTCGCTCGAATTCCTCGAAGGAAAAATACTGCCCGGGGTTGCAGCACTCGACAATAAGTGAGTAACTTATTCGGCAGGTCCAAACGGGAAACAGATGGAGGAGTCAGATTGTTTAGGAAAAGAAGTGCACTATGAGCTATTACACAAATTATTCGGGTTATTACACTCCTCCATCTAGTTTCAGATTCTTCCCAAAGGGGATGAAGTTTCTTCTCATCTCTACGACCGCAGTCTGGCTGTTTCAGCTTTTTCTTCAGCTGGGGATTCGTTTCGGAAATGTATACATCTATAACGTCTTCTTCAGGCTCTTCGCGCTGTATCCACTAGGCCAGGGATTTCTTGTCTGGCAGTTGGTGACGTATCTGTTCCTGCACGGGGGGTTCTTTCATATCTTTTTCAATATGCTTGCGCTCTGGTTCTTCGGTGTCGAGCTCGAGCATGTTTGGGGGACTCGCAGGTTTCTCATTTATTACTTCTTGTGCGGAATTGGCGCCGGACTGTCAAATATATTCCTGACGCCTCTCTTCACCGTGCCCGCCCCGACGATTGGTGCTTCGGGAGCTATTTACGGCGTACTGATAGCATTCGGAATGCTTTTTCCTGATGCTCCGGTTTTCATCTATTTTCTCTTCCCAATAAAAGCGAAGTATTTTGTGGCGATATTTATCGCCATCGAGCTGTTCTACGGCGTCACAGGTACCGGGGCCGGCGTTGCTCATTTTGCCCACCTTGGCGGCGCGTTTGTCGGGTTTGTGTATCTGATGTTGTACCGACGATCGATCCCGGGAGCGAGTGGCATCTCCGACTTTGCGAGCAGAACCTGGGGTAATCTCCGCAGCAGACTTCAGTACAGAAGAAGCTACGGCAGGAAAAGTGTGATCACGGATGCACGATTTACGGAAATAAACAGGGGGCCTGCGGCGAGGGATACGAGGCAGGATAAGGGGGACTTCGACCAGAACAAGCTTGATGAAATCCTGGATAAGATCAGCGCGTCAGGTTATGACTCACTGACGGAAGAGGAAAAGAGGATTTTGTTCAATGCGAGCAAGAAGCTAAATTAATACCAGGCGTTCCACCCGGGTTTGAAGCCACGCTGACTGCTGCAGTTGAGGTTATGAGTTTCAGGTGACGTTAGGTAAGTAAGGAAGCACGAATAGGAAAGAGAATAAGATGATCAACCTTCCCGTAGTTTCTCCAGCTTCGCAACCAGAGAAGCCAGATTCACAAAACATTGGAAATATGGACATAAATGGATCGGACCCGGCAGGACTTCAAACAGCGGAACAGCTCGCCCCGGTAAAATTCCCGCCCCGTCAATCGCGCAGAGTCTACATCGGAAATGTGCCGGTCGGGGGCGGAGCTCCCATCTCTGTCCAGACAATGACCAAAACAAAGACTTCGGATGTCAACGCGACAGTGAAGCAAATACTCCAGGCGGCAGAGGCGGGCTGTGACATCGTTAGAGTGACGGTCAATGACAAAGAGGCTGCAGCGGCCATCGGGGAAATAGTCAAACAATCGCCGTTACCCGTGGTTGCAGATATCCATTTCAATCATGTCTTTGCGCTGAGGGCCCTCGAAGGCGGTGTGGCAAAAGTGCGGCTGAACCCGGGCAATATCGGAAGTGTGGACAGGATCCGCCAGGTACTGAGTCTTGCAAGAGAACGAAGAGCGCCTATAAGAATCGGCGTGAATTCGGGCTCGTTGGAAAAAGACATACTTGAGAAGCACGGTTATCCGACTGCGGAGGCGCTTTATGAGAGTGCGATGCGCCACGCGGGCATCTGTGAGGAAAACGACTTCCACGATGTGATCATCTCCGTCAAATCGACCGACGTCAGGCTGATGATAGAGGCTTACAGGCTGATAGCTCAACGTACCGATTACCCGTTGCATCTCGGAGTTACGGAAGCGGGCCCGACACGCATCGGAACAATCAAGTCCTCCATAGGTATCGGAACTCTTCTTTCCGAAGGCATAGGCGACACGATAAGGGTCTCTCTCACAGACGACCCGGTCAAGGAAGTGGAGGTAGGGAAAGAGATCCTGCGCTCGCTCGGTCTCGCAACGCGCAACGTTGAGCTCATAGCATGTCCCACCTGTGGCAGACTCGAAGTCGATTTGTTTTCGATTACTCAACAGCTCGAGGAGAGATTGTCCGGCGTCAAGAAGCCCGTGAAAATTGCCATCCTGGGATGCGTGGTCAATGGACCCGGCGAGGCAAGCGAGGCAGATATAGGCGTTGCCTGTGGAAAGGGCGTCGGTATATTATACAGGAAAGGTGAAGTGATACGCCGTGTCAAGGAAGAGGAAATTGTGACGCTCCCGGCTATTTAGCGA
>JAJYOS010000603.1 GCA_021796055.1 Bacteroidota bacterium | reverse complement strand
ATTCAATCCATCGTAACGACCAGTAGCAGTGGCATAAGCCACCTTGAATAGTTTTTAAGTGTACGCATTTGCGTCTCCTCTTGTTTTTTAAAATGATAATGTCTCACTGGTCTATTCAAAACCTGCGTGACAAAATGAAATAATCTCATTCGCGGCTCACTTCATGAGGATCATTTTCTTGATGGAAACGAAGGAGCCGGCATCCAGGCGGTAGAAGTATACTCCGCTCGCGAGACCGGTTTTTCCCTCTTTGGTGTTGAACGGTACGCTGTAACTGCCCGCCTGCTGAAGACCGTTGACAAGCGTGGCGACTTCCTGGCCAATCACATTATAGACCTTCAGCGAAACCCAACCTGACTTCGCAAGATTGTAATGGATTATTGTGGATGGATTGAATGGATTGGGATAGTTCTGCGAGAGAACAAATCCATCAGGCAGTATTACGTTCGCAATTCCTGTCGCCACCCCGGGATCTGTGATGGCATTGGCGTCCAATGTAACCGCGGTCTGCGCAAGTGCTCTGCCTTCAAGAGTTGCACCGCTGTTCAGGGCAATCAACGTTTGACACAAAATAACCCCCTTGAAGTCGGCTGTCGTTCCAATTGTTACCTGGCCGGCGACCTGCCAGAATATGTTCTTTGCCTGTGCGCTGCCGATCAGGACTTTCTTGCCGTTGGCTTCGGAGAGATTTCCCGCTATCTGGAAAATCCAGACATCGTTTGCTCCGCCGCTCAGAGTGACATCCGTGGATATCGTAACCCCGGTCGTCCATTTGTAGAGCCCGGGAACAAGTGTCTGCCCGCCTATTTCGCCGGAGCCGACATTCAAAAATGTTCCGGAAGGTACGGGCGTTCGTCCCGCGGCGTCGCTGTACGCGGTCTCCATGTCGCCTATTGCCGTGGTCAGGTTAGTGGGGGTTGGGGTTGCATAGTTTGCGGCGTATATCTTTCCGGTCACCAGGCTCGATGTCGCGAATACATTCGTGGCATCGGCTATCAATGAAAATCCGGTAATGAACGACGCGGCGGCCGGACTGATTCCAATATTTCCGGTGATTGCGGTAGTACCGGTAGTTGTGACTCCTGTTTTTGCGAGGATCACGTAATTCCCTGCCGTCCCAAGACCCACGGGGAGTTGTTGTGAAAGAGCGGCGCCATGCACCATCAAAACCACAAGCGGTACAACAACGAGCAAGCGAGTGTACCTGATTGAAGTAATTGTCCGTAGTTTCCTTCGGATCGAATTCGTAGTATGAGTGTTCATAAAAACCTCCTTATGGTCAATGAACATGACCGGTTTTGTTTAGCAACTCACCCATCTGATCTTGGCTCGCCCGTCCGATTGGGCTGTACAGTTGGGCATAAATCTTTGTGTTTGAATTTCTTTTGTTGTCGTTCGAGAGCGTGAGGCGGTGAAATCGCCGTCTCCAGGAATCGTAGGACCTGCAGGCGTTCAACCAGGTGATTCCGACGAGTCCATTGTATTCAGCTGATATTCCGACCAGCAATTCTTCTATTAAATTGTTCCAATAATTAATCCTCCTCTCCTTCGAGCGTTTCCATTTTCGTTCACATCGTTGTCGATTCACTATATGTCCTCCTTTCTGCCGCTCGACTACTTTCGGAGCGTATGCGGTTCCAACTTCTGGAATCCCGCGCGCGGGGAGGCACTTGCATAAGTGGCCCGCTCCAACGAGCGGTACACGGCACCAAACCTCGCGGCGCTGCAGCCGGCAGACGCTCATTCCGAAAAAGTCCAGCCCGGATTTCCGAATCCGGTTTCAGGCGTTATGGTAGAAGTATATCCTCGATTGAGTCGGCAGAGAATACCTCCGAGGGATGATAAGGGAGCTACACCCGGGGGATGAGGAAACCTAATGACAGCAGCCACCAGATCCCGCCGAAATCGTTGTCACCTCTCTACACGGTCCGCGAGTAAAGCATTGGGGCCTTCGCTCCCGTGGTGATCACAGCGGTACACTATGGACTGCCCCGCCTTCTCCTGAGAATTGCATGACGCGCGCATTTCCTCGCTCCTTTCCAGATAGTCCGTTGCTCCCTAAACCCTGCCTGCCGGCTTCTCTTCAGCAAAGGGGGGATCTTCATGCGATCCCCCCTCAGCGATACTTCTCTTACTTGCCCCGGATTGCGAACCGAGACGCACACTTATAACGATCCTGAATTTCAGTGATCATTGTTGTCGCAGTTCCTATTCCCGTCTTTCTCATCCTTATCATGATAGTATTCTCTATCGTTTTTGCCGTGCGACGGTCCACATTTTGTGTGGATCTGGATATTGCCGCCCTTCAGAGTGCCCGAAGCGCTGTAACCGTTCGAGAGTGACAGACTGAAGCTGTCGTTGCGGCCGGGCTCGCCATTGTCAACGACTACAACCTGGTAGGTGAAAGAACCGTGACCGTTGACCCTGGCAGTGCCTTCGATCAGACGTGTTACAGGATCGATCACGACGTAAGCAGTAACTCCCGTGCTCTTAACCTTCACACCATTCTTGCCGTGATCATTGTATGAGAGCTGGCCCCAGAACTCGCCGTTCTTTATGCCACCGCTGACACCGAAGGTAGCTCTGTCATCCTTATGACCCTTGACATATGAGTTCCCTTCGATCCATCCACCACCGGTGACGAAATCTCTGCAAGGCTTGGGTGGAATCGTTCCACCGCCGGAGCCGACACAGGTCGCGATTGTGTCGGTAATCATCGTCACCGCACCATTCAAAGCCAGCATTCTACCCGACACATTTGCGCCGAAAGTCATTGTAATGGTCGTATTGGCAACGACCGTTCCCACGAACTGAGCGCCATCGATGGTCGCGGAAGAACCGACAGCCCAATACACGTTCGAGCCAACACAAGTTGAACTGTTTGTATTGATGGCGATGACATTGGAACCGGCCATTGTTACAAGCGTGGTGCCCACCTGGAAAATGAACACCGCATTGTTGTTCCCCTGGAAATCAAGATAGACATTTCCATTCACCTGCAAATTTGCAGACGGCGCAAAGCGATAAACACCCGGCGTGAATACGAGTCCATCCAGCTGAGTTACACCCGAGTAGGTGGTATCGGGCACCTGGGCCACGAGATAATTGTACGCAGTGACGGCATCATTATGAGCCTGAGCCGCGACAGGACCTCCCGCATATATCGTCCCGTTTACTACCCCGAGTCCTGCGGTCACTGTCCCCGGACCCACGATGGTGTTCGTTGGCGCCGGTTGGAAGCCCGTGATCGCGGTACCCGGGCTGACACCCAGATCTCCGGTTATGAGCGATGGACCATCATTGGTAACCGTCGTCCCACCGAGAACCGCGAAGGTCGAAACTGAACCTAAAGGAACAGTCGATGCGCTGACGCTCGATGCTTTCATAAGTTTGCTGCTTTGTGATTGTGGACCGGTTACTGTACTCAAAGGCGTAGTCTTCGAGCACGCCGCGAAAAAAAACATCGCGAGCGAGATAGATGCAAAGACGGTGACCCGTACTGCGTCCTCCACCAGAGATCGCGCTCGAATTGTTATTTTCTTCATGACTCCTCCAAAAAATTAGCGTTAAACTTCTTTGGGAGCCGAGTCCGAAATGCGGACCCTGTCCCAAATATTTTCCTATGAGTATATACTTGGTTATCCTGGCAGAGAATACATCCGCGGGATGAAAGCGGAACTACATCTCATGGGTTAGAAGCCATGCACCTGTTAACGAAATGGTTTTGTTTCCGGCTTGTAGCGGAGGATAGACTTACACTAAGCGAGATGAAATATTGCTTTCGGAGGAGTCATGAAGAAAATA
>JAJYOS010000602.1 GCA_021796055.1 Bacteroidota bacterium | reverse complement strand
GAGGTCGAAAAGCGCCTTGAAATAATTCCTGACTTCCGACCTGGAGATTTCATTCAAACCGGCGGCTCCGCGCGACTCCATGAACCCGGAGTAGCGGTTGAGGTCGTTCCGGTAAGACCCAAGGCTGTTGTCCGAAAGCCCCTTCTCGAATTTCATGTATTCAAAAAAGAGGTCGAGTTGACCCTGCATGTGGGAATCCACAGCGCGGTGATCGGAAGTTTTCCTGTTCAGTTCGGGCACGGCCTCTTTTCTTGTTGGGGAAGGATGTCTATTTCCTGCGCGGGCGCTTCGTGGCATGTGCGGGACGGGCACGCCGCTTCTTCCTTGTCAGTCCAGGAGCAGGTGGCGGGGCAAGCTCGTCCAATTCCTGCTGGCTCAAATCTACAACCGGCTCCGGTATATCATCTCCTTTGGCGGCCTTGTCCATCTCGGGACCGGATCTCTGCTCGGGATATTCGATGCGCTTATGGTAAATCCCGGAGAGAACCGCGAGGAAGTTCTCCTTGATCTTCGTTAGATCACTGAAAGTGAGATTCGTTTCGTCGAGTTGTCCCTCCTCGTACCTGCTTTTCACGATCGCATCGATCATGGAGACGATATTGCCCATCGATCTCTCCTTCAAAGCGCGCGTGGCGGCCTCTACCGAATCGGCAAGCATCACTATCGCCGTCTCTTTCGACCGGGGTTTCGGTCCTTCGTACCTGTAGTCGTCCTCGCTCACGTCTCCGGTTGCGAATGGCCTTCTCAAAGCCTTGCCGTAAAAATATGCGACCAGGGTCGTCCCATGATGCATCGGTATAAAATCCAGGATGCGCTGTGGAAGATGATATTTCCTGCCGAGCTCGATCCCATCGGAAACGTGTGACATCACCATCTCCACGCTGATATCGGGCGGGAGCCAGTCATGCTTCGATTTATTCGAATCCATCGTATTCTCGATGAAATACTCGGGCTTCAGGGTCTTTCCGATGTCATGGTAATATGCACCCACGCGCGCCAAAATGGAATTCGCGCCGACAGCCTCCGCCGCTTTTTCGGCGAGCGTTCCTACAATGATCGAGTGATGGAAAGTGCCGGGAGACTTCTGGGAGAGTTCGCGCAGGAGAGGCTGGTTGAAGTCCGACAACTCGAGGAGCGTAAGATCTGTGGCTATGTTGAAAACCTTCTCGAAGAAAATCAGCAGCCCGAAGGTGATGATAGGTGAAAGTACCGAGTTGACGGCGATGAGCGAGAAATCGGCGAGGATGGCGTTGGGATCCTCGGCTCTCTGGAACGAGACGGCGAGCGTTGCTACGGCGTAGCCGAGGAAAATGAATACCAGGCTTCTGAAGATCTGGGTCCTGTTCTTGATGTCGCGGACCGTGTAGACTGCCAGTGCCCCTGCACTGAGCGCGGTGAATGCAGCGCTGAAGTCGTTGCCTTTCATCGCGCCGACGAGCAGGGCGATTGCCACCGTCGCCTGAAACGCGACACGCGAATCGAATACTATCGTCAGTATCATCGATGCCGCCGGCACAAGGACAAGGTACTCCACGGGGAGCGCCGTCTGAGCCGTGAAGGCGAAATACATCAACAATGCCTCGAAGATGATGAGCACGGCAATCAACAGGAGCATCTTGTTGTTGTAGAAGATTTTTTTCCTGAAGAGGAAGAGGTAGATGCTCAGGAGGCCGATGATGACGAGCATCATCAGGAACTTCCCGCCGTATTGCAGCATGATATCCGCCGCCCCCGTCCTCTCCTGGAGCGCTTTCTCAAGCGAATCGAGCTTGAGCTTGATATCACTGGTGATGCGGTCGTGCTTGCCGATGATCCGTTCGTTCTCCTTCACGAAGCCGATGGTTTTTGGAACGAGGTCCACCGCGGCGTTTATCTCGCGTTGCGTCTGTGAGCGGTTGTAGGAAAGGTTGGGAAGAACTTGCGCGGTAATGGCGGTCGAGAGGATCTGCGCCGTGGCAGTATCCCCCTTGAGTATGCTTAACGCCGCGAGGTCGAGCTGGTTTGCGATATCCTGCAGAGTCAGCACCTGCTCGAGCGGGATCGGGGTTTCCGAATTCCTGAGACGTACGACGATTACCGAGGATCCTACCTGATCCCTCGGCCTGTCGATGATTCCGGTCTGATAGTCGCTCGCAAGTATCGAAGTGACCGTGGGAGTGAGTGAACTTATTCGCCTGAGTGTAATCGGCCTGCGGTAGATGTTTACAAGAAGCTGACGCCAGTCGGAACTTGAGAATTTGTAGGGAAAATTCTCAAGTATATCGTATAGAGCCGCAGAATCTCTCGTGAACAGCGCCCGGTTCCTCTCCCTTTCCATCCTCAGTTGCAGCTCGATAGCGTTCTGAACCTGCGAGATAAATGCGGCCACCGAGTCGATGCGGTATCTCTCTATCTCTACGCGGTCGAACACGGGCTTCACGTTCTCAACCGCCGCCTTCACTTCCTTCTGGTACTCGGTCGGGTCCTTATAAATCGGGAAAGAGAACGGCGCGATGACGTCGTCGTGTGTCCAGATGGTCCCGACATCGTAATGAATCGTCAGCTGGCTCTGCGAGGGTGCAAGGAAAGTCACGGCGAGGACGAGCCCGATCAAAAGCGCGACTTTAATCGTTATGCTTCTCTCATAGTCTATGCCTCTGAGGCTGCGGAGAGAGTGTTTCAGTTTCGCGAGCAAATCGGTCATACTTTCGCTAATGCCGGCTGTTGTTTCTTATTTTGAAAATGAGGTCGAAAAACTCAGCGGCCCCGTTATCATCGTTGGTCGAATCGGTGACGAGATCTGCGTGTTCCTTCAATTCCCATACCGCGTTTTTCATCGCGACGCCTATCCCGGCGTGCTTGAACGCTTCCAGATCGTTCTGAAAATCTCCGAGGACTGCCACTTCGTTCCTGCCGACCCGGAAATATCTTTCAAGGTGCACGAGTCCCGTTGCTTTCGAATAACTCCTGTTCCTGATTTCGAGATACCACCTGTCACTGTGCTGGGAGCTGCGGTACACGTTCACCGTTACACCGGAGAAAAAACCGATCGCCTTGCGGGCTATTTCCTTGATCGTTCCCTTGGAGTCCGCACCGACGATTATTTGTATTGTCCTCTCGGCGTGCGACAGAAGGTCTTCTACGACGACTGTGTCGAGTTCGAGGCTGTCGATATAGCTTGGGAGCATGGTGTCCGATTCAAGACGCATCATTTTGTCGTCGACAAAGAGCGCCACGCTCGAAAACCTCTTCTCAGCCTCCGTGATCACAGTTCTGACCACGTCGGGCTTTATATAGCTTGCGAATATGTTCTCATCGCTGTGCGGTAACCTGATAAGTCCCCCGTCCATCGAAATAATGGGGGATTTCATGTCGAGCTCGTCGGCAATGCGTTCGGCCGATGAGTGGGCACGTGCGGTCATAATTGCCAGCCGCATTCCAAGCCCCTTCAGCTTGCGCACGCTTGCTTTGGTCACTTCCGAAATCTGTCCTTGATTGTTCAGCAAAGTCCCGTCGAGATCGGTCGCAATAAGTCTGATTTGTCTGAGTTTCCTGGTGAATTTCGGAGAAAGATTATCCATTACCGATTCGGTCGCTATGTATTGTTAAATGATTACGCAAATGCTATTAAAAATACAAGGTTCGAGCTTCATCTTCTACCGATTCCCGCTTGCGATCAAAAAAATCGTTCGCTTGAACATCACGCGTGCCGGAACAATTTCTGATTTAATTACAGGCCTCAATAGTTGCTTAGGCGTGCAGTTACGCCTGCGTGCGCAGGGCACAAAGGGCTACTTTGCATTTTCTTGCGGTCGATGGTAAATTTAAAG
>JAJYOS010000039.1 GCA_021796055.1 Bacteroidota bacterium | reverse complement strand
ACAGACTCACATCGAAGCGGCGTGCCATGCTGGTTATCTCAATTCACCTGAGATCGTCACCATCGTGGTTCAAGCGGTGAATGCGACGACGAGAGAGAGGGAAAGGAAACGCGGTCCGGAGGAGGCCAGACCGCGTCTAGGAGGAGCAGTCCGTCTGAGCTTACAGATCAGACGGATCGATTCTCAGGGAGGAGGATCGAGCTCTTCAATATCAAATTCTAATCAGGGCGTGTCCTGCCTGAGAGCGGCGTTTGCAACTGTCTGGAAGAAAGTCTCCAGCGGACATCCGAACGTATCGCTCGTGTAGCAGTAACCTGTATCGCCCTTGAACTTACAGGTCGAACAAACTTCAGTTCTCAGAGAGACCATGTAATCATCTAGGCTTCCGCCATGGGCGGCCTCCAATGCCTTGGTCACCTGAGGGAGGTAGAGCTCTAGAACGCATTCCGCATCCGGCCCCGCGGTGCATTTGCCGTTTTCGTCGCTCTTCGAGCACTCTTTACATACCTGGGACCGTATCCCGTCGATATACTGGAAATCAACTTTTGACATTCTCCACCTCGGTCTTCTCAGCAGGATTCTTTGGATCCATATTCTCCTGCGGATTTACCACCGCGGCAACCGAAGGCACTGCTGCGGAGGAGCTACTGGTATTTTCGGACAGGTTGACGGGAGACAACTTCCTTGACGAGCTTTCCTCCGTGAAACGTCTGTACATCGAAATGATCAGCCCTATGAAGAGTAATACCGTACCAGCCCACAGGAAGTCGATGAGCGGCTTCCTGTCTATTTCTGCGGTTAAAACAGGTGTCACTGCTGCCTTTGCAGTTTCGCCCGAGTGAACAATCATTCTTACGCTTGGCGCGCTGCCCGCTCCGCCCATGCCGACATTCATGTCCATGATGACCAGCATGTGACCGAACGCTTCGGCAGGCACGGCCTTTTGTTTTCCATTGACAAAATCGAGTTCCGGGACAATCCGGATAGTTTTCCCGCCGTTCGTCGCGTTCACGACGGCGCCGACGCCAAAGCTTCCGCCCGCCTCCATGGCCTGATGACTCGAAGAGTTCATCGAGAATCCGGTAAGGGTTAACTGTGTCCCGTCCGAGAGATTTGTCGGCTGACCCTTCACGAGTGTTACCACGTTAACGCCGCCGCCATTCGACATATCGGCGCCCATACCGTTGTCGATGCCCATCGGGCTGAGGTAGAAGTCGTAGCCGAAATAATGTTCAATATCCGGCTCGCGCATTGTGCCTTGATTATAGTCGCTGTAATACATTACCGGCTTCAGATTGGCGGAGGTGCTGCCGTTCTGAAGATGAACGCTGTAAATGCTCTTACCGTCGACGTTCTCGCTTCCGGTGAAAGTCAGTTCATGGCCGTAAACCTTCACGGGGTTTCCTTGCGGAAGCTGAACTACAGTCTTGGTTTCGAGCGCGGTTGAGGCAACTATACCGATAAACATCAGGGCCAAACCGGCATGCGCGATTGGGCCACCGATGTATTTCGGATTTCCCCTGATTATTCTCAGCGCCGCGGCAGAGTGGGCTACGAAGGCGAAAGCCGCCGCACCCATTATGAGTATAACCCATACGTCCTTGACGGACAGTAGGAGTGCCGCGAGCACCGTGAATAACGCTGCAGCAACAGGCAACGTTAGTCTGTTTCTGAAAACTTTTGGATCAGACTTGTCCCACCAAACAAGCTGAGCCACGCCTATCAAGGCGATAATAAGGAGCCCGAGCGGGAGGCTTGTCGTCACGTAGTATGAGGAGTCAACCGCTGTTGGTTTTCCCTGGAGCAGTCCAGTGATTATGGGAGAGGAGGTTCCAACGAGGACGAAAAGCGACAGCACAGAGAGGGAAGCTGCGCCTACGAACAACGCGTTCTCTCGCGACAACAAATTGTGGCCGACCCCCACGCTCGGGATTGAAGATCTGTTTTTGAAGAACGGGACGAATCCAAGCAAAAGGTACGCCCCTATCATTATAAGAAGTATTATGTACTCGCTCCTGCCGGGATCCACAAACGCGTGGACCGAAGTGTCTCCAAGTACGCCGCTGCGCGTAAGGAACGTGCTATAAAGCACCAGGAGAAAACTTATGATTACCAGGACAAAACTCGTGCGGAGATATCCCTTCGTTCGTCTGGACACGATGAGTGTGTGCAGAGCTGCGGCAGCAAAGAGCCACGGTATTAGCGAGGAGTTCTCAACCGGGTCCCATCCCCAGAAGCCTCCCCAGCCCAGCGTGATATAGGCCCAGTAGCCGCCGATAATGATGCCCGCACCGAGCGTCAGGACATTTAGCACCAGCCACGGTTGAAGATATTCCGCCCACTTCACATAGTCTTTTCTGATAAGGCCCGCCACCGCGTAAGCGAAAGGGACTATGGCCGTGGCAAATCCCATGAAGAGTATCGGGGGATGAATTACTATCCAAAAATTCTGAAGCAGCGGGTTGAGCCCTCTACCATCCTGCGGCTGAGTCCCAACTGGTACATTCGCAAACGACTGCCATACCTTCGCGAACGGGCTCTTGATGGTAATTATCGTTAGGACGAAGACCTCAAACAGTAGAAGAATCGGAATGACTATCGACTCGTAGTCATGCTTCCTGGAGTATCTCACCAGGAAGATGCTGATGATCGCGGTATAGAAAACCCAAAGAAAGAAACTTCCCTCCTGCCCGGCGTAAGAGGTGGAAAGTAACAACGGGGTCGAAAGGTTGTTCGCGCTGTAGCTCCAGACGTAAGTATACTGGTATTGATGTGTAAGAATCAGATATAGAAAAAACGCGAATAGCGTGATTACCGAATAGATATTGACCAGAAGAAAAGATCTTGCCGGCCTGAGATAACTCTCCCTTTTGTTGGACAGAGCATAGTACACGATACTGGCCACTGCGGCGAGCAAAGGTACTAGCGTAAGATAACGTTCCATTAACTGCTGCTCCTATTTATATGTAAACTGCCTCATACTTCCTTTCTATTGTCAACGGCTGTGCCGGAAACCCCTCGCGCAAAAAGCTCAAAAGGAGCTTCAAAACAGGATGTTCTTGATGGCCCGGTGGCAATTAGGAACAAGACACCGGATAAATTGCCACGAAAGATTGCGCCTCTGAGTTACAATCGGCCTCATTTTGAACGATCTCTTCTATTTTTCCGGCTTCAGGGTTATATTTTAAAAAAGGAAGGCCGCTGGAAACACTTAATGTTCTATTCGTAGGAGATATCGTCGGGAATCCCGGAATAGGGATGGTGACCAATTTCCTGAAAAGTTTCGTGGAAAAGCACAAGATAGATTTTGTAATTGCGAACGGTGAGAATGCCGCCGACGGCAAAGGCATCACCGATAAGATAGCCCAAAATCTCTTCGGCAGTGGTGTCCATGTTATAACGAGCGGCAACCACATCTGGGACAAGTTCCAGATACATGAATACATGATGCGCGAGAAGAACCTTCTCCGTCCCCTTAATTATCCCAAAGGCTCCTACGGATCAGGATACGTCGTTTATGACCTCGGCCAAAAAGGGAAGGCTGGCGTACTCAATCTGCAGGGACGAACCTTTATGTACCCCATCGACGACCCTTTTCGGACTGCCGACTGGGCAATCGAGAAGATGAAGGCGGAGACGAACATAATCATCGTCGACATGCATGCCGAAGCGACGGCTGAGAAAGTGGCGATGGGATGGCACCTCGATGGGAAGGTATCTGCCGTCATTGGGACCCACTCACACATCCAGACAGCCGACGAACGAATCCTCCCGAATGGAACCGCCTACATAACCGATGTCGGCATGACAGGCCCTTACGATTCGGTCATAGGGATGAAGAAGGAAAACGCGCTCAAGAGATTCATCTACGCCACTCCTTCGCGATACGAGTCCGCCAACAACGACGCGAGACTCGCCGCCTTAGTCCTCACCGTCGATAAGGAAACCGGCAAGGCCGCAAGCATAGAGAGAATATTTTATCCACCCTTTCAATGAAAAATCTCAAGCTACAAATACCAAGTTCCAAACAAATTCAAACAACAAAATCTCAAACGGCCCTTAAGCTGCAGCAGATTTTTTCGATTTGCAGGACATTGGGGCCTGGAACTTGGCTTTTGTTTGTTATTTGTGAGTTGGAGGTTGGAGTTTAAACTCTGCTTGGAACTTGTAGGTTGGAATTTGGAATTTGGTCTTTCGTTTGAGTTTGGAGCTTAACAGATGACGGGAATACTAATAGACGGCAAATCGGTTTCACAGGAGATCCGAGCCGAAGTAAAAGAGCTCACCGTGAAGCTGAATCAGGAAAGCGGCGTCACGCCCGGGCTCGCGTTCATACTTGTAGGTAACAATCCGGCGTCGGAGGTCTACGTCAGGAACAAGGCGAAGGCTTGCGAGTCGCTCGGCTTCTACCACGTCACCGAAAAGATGACGGAAGACGTTTCGCAGCAGAAGGTCATCGACAAGGTCGTGGAATTCAATAACGATGAGCGCGTACACGGCATACTAGTACAGATGCCGCTTCCAAAGCATATCAACGAGTACGACGTCATCGAATCGATCGCTCCGTCAAAAGACGTCGACGCGCTTCACCCCTTCAACATCGGACTTTACTCCGAGGCGAAGTCATGGAAGGAAATAATGGACAAGCGCCTTCTCCTTCCCTGCACGCCGTACGGGATGATGGTGCTCCTCGAGAAATATGGAATCGCAGTCGAGGGAAAGAAGGCTGTTGTCGTCGGGAGGTCAAACCTAGGAGGCAAACCCACCGCCGCGCTTCTTCTCTCCAAGAACGCGACCGTGACGATCGCGCACTCGCGCACCCAGGATTTGAAAGAGGTCTGTCGCGACGCGGACATACTTGTCGCGGTCATAGGCAAAGCGAACTTCATCGGGAAAGATTTTATAAAGCCGGGCGCTGCGGTGCTCGACGTCGGCATTAACCGAACCGACGCCGGACTCGTCGGCGACGTCGATTTCGAAGCGGCAAAGGATGTTGCAGGCTGGATCACCCCGGTGCCGGGCGGAGTCGGAGCGATGACAATTTCCATGCTGATGATGAACACTTATATGGCCGCTGCGAGAAACGACGGCGGGAAAAGCTCCAAACAAGTCCCAACAACAAGTAATCAAAAAGATAAACCCTTTGATCTGGGACAGCGTTCCTTACTGTATGCGCAGAATGTCATCAAATTCCTGAGTACAATTCCCAAGACTCCCGCTAACGTAGAGAACTCGAAGCAGTTGATCAGATGCTCGGGAGCAGTCGGGGCAAATTATATTGAGGCCAACGACTCTCTTGGCAAAAAAGACTTCTTGATGAGACTGAGGATAGCCAGGAAGGAGGCCAAAGAGTCGAGATACTGGTTGGATCTCCTTGAATGTCCGGACTCTCTAAACAATGAACGGACGAGCCTGGCAGATGAATCGACTGAATTACTAAAAATATTGTCTGCAATGATTCAGAAAGCGGAGTGAGCTTATAACTGGAATGGATCTGTCGTTTGAAAAAGAATTGGAGCTTTGCTGTTTGAAGTTATCTTCTTGTTTGGAACTTGTTAGTTGGAACTTGGAGCTTGCGGCTTGTCGGTTGGAGCTTGGAGCTTAGTACTTGGAAGATGATAGTAAACTAATAGAGGCCGCGAAAGCCGGCGACAAAATGGCCTTCGGCAAACTCGTGCGAAAATACGAGCAGCTTGTCTACAGCTTCTCCTTCAAGATTTGCCGCGACAAGGAAAAAGCCGATGAGGTACTACAGGAGACTTTCATCAACGCGTACCGAGGACTGAAATCGTTTTCGGGCAACTCGAAATTCTCGACCTGGTTATACAGAATAGTCACGAACAACTGCCTGATGATGCACCGGAAGAAATCGCACGAGCCGGTCGTGTCCCTGGAGGATTCAGACCTTTTCAAGGGAACCGACGAACTGCAGGTAGCCCACTGGGGAGAGACTCCGCACGACGCGGTTTTAAACAAGGAGCTGAAGGAAGTTTTGGACACGGCGATCCAGAAACTTCCGCTCGAATATCGCATCGTATTTGTGATGCGAGATGTGGAGGGACTCTCTACCGAAGAAGTTGGAAAATCGCTGAAATTATCGATCCCGGCCGTGAAATCGAGACTCCACCGCGCGAGACTGTTTTTAAGAAACGAACTAAACGCGTACTTTACAAAATGACGAGGACAAGTTTGGATTTTCTGGTCGCCAGATATGAAACCCTAAACCCGAAACTCTAAGTTCGAAACAAATCCGAATGAAAAGAACTCAGAATAAAAAACAGGTGGTCGGGACAGTTCGGGCATTTCCTCGTCAGCGGAAGGAAGAGATAAAATGTGCAACTATTTCTCTTCCGCTAAATAGTCCCGTGAAGCCGGATGGGAAATTAGAATTTAGGGTTTGTTTAGAGTTTAGTATTTAGAATTTAGGATTTATCAGTTGGTTGATCACAAGAAATATCTGCTGGAGATTTGCGAGAAGGTGGATCAGGATCTGGCTTCTCCGACCTGTAAGAAATTGCGGGAACACCTTCAGAAGTGTCCTGATTGCGCCGCCTACTATGATTCTCTGAAAAAGACGATTGTCCTGTATCGGGATTACGATGTCGAGATGAAAGGATCGCGGGTTACTCAAATCCTCGCGCGGCTGGACCTCGACGAGCCTCTTCAAATCACACTCCCTCCGAAGGGGCACGGCGAGGATCGCGGCAAGAAGCACCCGCACTGAATCTTCCTTTCGTAGGCGGCATCTTACATTTCGGAAACTGAATCTTACTGACAAACAAATCCGGAGAATACAATGAAGAAGAACGTAGGAAGCGCTGACAAATGGATCCGCGTAATCGTCGGACTATTCCTGATTAGCTTGCAGTTCTGGGGCCCGAAGACAGCATGGGGCTGGATCGGACTAATCCCACTTGCGACGGCTGCTCTCAACTTCTGCCCCATCTGGGCAGCACTCAGAATTTCGACCCGGAAGAAAGAGCCGAACCAGGCATAAGTCTGGAAACTTGACCAAATTCGAAATACGAAATTCTAAACTCTAAACAAGCTCTAAGCGCAAAACTCGAAACCCAAAGCTTGGTTTTCCGAATTTTAGATTTCGGTCATTGTTTAGAGTTTAGTGATTAGAACCTAGAGTTTACGCCAATTGCTATCCGATCGGATTGCGATTGGTCCCCCAAAAACAGGAGGTGGCGATTTGTTTCTCGATCAGCAGGCGCAGAATGAAATAAAGACTCGGTTCGCCAACCTTGTGAACCCGGTCAGGGTAATCAACTTCACGCAGTCACTCGAATGCCAGTACTGCAAGGAAACCCGCCAGATACTCGAAGAGCTTACAGCACTTTCCGATAAGTTGAAGCTGGAAGTTTACAACTTCATCGGGGACAAGGAAGTGGTGGAGACGTTCAAAATCGATAAGATCCCCGCGACCGTTATCGCCTCGGAGGATATCGATTACGGAATCAGGTATTACGGCATCCCTTCCGGCTATGAGTTCGCATCACTCCTCGAGAGCATCGAAATGGTATCGAGCCAGAAGCATGAACTGGACGACGATGTCGCCGAGAAGATCAAAATGATAAGCGAGCCGGTGCACATACAGGTGTTCGTCACTCCGACCTGCCCGTACTGTCCCCGCGCAGTCTACACCGGACACCAGTTCGCGTTTCTCAACCGGAACATCAAGGCGGACATGGTGGAGGCGACGGAGTTTCCTCACCTCGCGATGAAGTACAACGTCCGCGGAGTGCCGAGGGTCGTGATAAATGAGACGCACCACTTCGAGGGAGCACTGCCTGAGGATGCGTTTGCGGAGGAAATTATCGCGGCGTTGGCGGAGACTCGGGACAAGCCCGCAAACTGATTCACGGGCCGGAACGGTGAACTATCCGGACCTGCATGCTTCGCTCCTTCGTCAAAAAGATACCTTCCGCAGACAATCGCCGCATCGACTTAACGAAGCCTTTCATCTGGCCGAAATATTTAGCGGCAATAACCTTGTGCACTATACTGAAGGACCTGCTCAACGTGAGAGGACCGCTCCCGTTTTCGAGGCAGCTCTCTGAATAGTAAAGCCCGTTCATAAGAAGCGTCGTATCGACCGGTGCGGTCTCCACCGAGTATTCATGATAAGGGAAATCCACCTCGATAGTCTTCTGAACGGCCAGATGGTAATTGAACTCGACGGGATACCTGCGCTTGCTGGCGGAAAGCCAGCCCCATCCGAGAACCGGCTTCATCGGGTCGGGGTCGATTGAGATCGAGTCTCCGCTTGTCTCAATGGTATGAGGGACTTTCAGTTTAAATTTGAGAACCAATGGAACCGCAATGGAATCCAGATTGCTCGACGAAAGGAACGTCACTTCATCATTGCGATAATTGGGGGCGAGGAGCGATTTGCAGAAGGCAACCTGATCGTCATAGGTCATACCGCTTAGACGGGGACGCAGGCTTAAGGCCTGCTGGCCCATGAATCTCAACGTTACATCGTAATCGACCGCGTTTCCTCCACCGATCGAGACCCTTATATCCTGCTCTTCCAGGTTTGTCGTATACCCATCATTGCGAATCGGTTCGAGCAACGAGGGACCTTTGCCGTTGAGCACCAGCGCATAAGCGCCCTGATCTTCATAAGGCACTTCGCCCACCGGACAATATTTTACGGTGGGATCCAGCCAGTAGTCGCTTCCATTGCGGCATTTCACACGAACAACCATGCGATTGAATTCCCAGCATGGGAAAAAGAGGGCCAGTCCGCCCTTGTCCCTGGTACGGACCAGGGCCGGCTTTGCATCGATCTTCAGACATTTCAGCATGCTCACGAGTAGCATGGCCTTGTCCTTGCAATCTCCGTACCCCCTTTCAAGCACCTTCTGCGGCTTAACAGGCCTGAACTCTCTCCGGCCCCGTTCTGCCGCAACATAACGAAGCGATTGAACGAATGAGTAGACCGCTTGCAACGAGTCGATCTCCGTCCGGCAGCTTTTAGTGATCGCCCGCGCCTTTCTGCGGACAGCAACGGTGATGACGCGCTGTGGTTTGAAATAGTTCCCGTAATACCATCTGGCTATGGAGCCCCATGTTGTCCAATCTCTTAGAGTGAACCTGGCATACTTGATGTAATCGCTATGCGGCGGCATCATCGGTTCGGCCCCGAACGCAGGGATATTTTTCCTTTCCCACTGCATCGTTGCGGTTCCTCGTATTACCTTTGTGTGGATTGCGAGCATATCCTCACGGACTTCGGATTCGAATTGCGGTTCGCCGAGAGTGCAGTTGAAGCCTTGATATTTCCAGTTTATTCCGTATCCACCGTTCCTGGCGGGAATAACAAGCATAATCGGGGCTGTAAGTCTGTATGTGTTTTCAAGAATCGGGATCTCTCTTTGGATCGCCCATAAACCCTGCGTGACGACATACATGGAACGGATACGGTAATCGTATCCGACGATGCAATTCCTCTCGACCCCTTTGAATGTGAACTTCACTATTTCCTTATCGGAACTGAAACAGTCGCCTTCGTCATGACTGGGGATAGTTTTGAAGTCATCGGACTTCAGGGCTATAACCGATCCATTGGGTTCGATAGTCCAGGCCGAAACCGACTCGAGTGTCTCGCCGCGATGAATCGTAAATTCAACCGAAGAGTAGTCGGCTACGTTCTTGAAGAGCTTTACGATCGTTGTGTCCATCCAGTCGGTGTCCAGGTAACCGAAATCGTCGGCAAAGACTTTCACATCGTGGACTTCCTTCAGCACAACCGCATCGTCATGGGGATATGCTCTCTGAGTAGGGAAGCTTCGGTTCCCCGAATTGATCTTCAGGTTGTCGAGACTTGCGAAGGAGCTGGAAGAGCAGGATCCGAGCAGAAGCGAGGGAATCAAGCCAAGTATTACCGCCAATGTCTTCATCGTCTAGATCTTACCTTTCGAGGTCTTTGCGGGGCAGTGGAATCAGGATCCATCCGCAACTTAGTACGCGTTCGAGGCGCACCGAATCGGTCTTTCCGGATCAAAATATCAGAAACAATTCCCCGTTTCAAGCTCGCTTCTACATTTCGCTGAAACTTCCGCTTAAGGAAATGGATTCCTACCGGACGGTAATTGCCTTGTATCCTCGCCGCTCCCGGCGTGACACGGGACGTGACAAACGAGACTCGCCATTTGGAGGGCGTACCTCCGGAAAACACGTATGCATATGGGAGGTCAGAGCCACTGATCGGGAGCCGGGTAACCTGATAAGCTGAGGTTGTAGACAGGAAACGTCACGCTTAACATATTCTTTGATCGTGTCTGTCACCTGGCCTGCAACTCATTGCCCTGTCTCTGGCAGGATGGGAGCGGAAGTCTCCAGCACCTTCCTCAACGAAGAGATGCAATCCGACACGATGTTCAGAATCATCTTTCCTCGCTTGATCATGGGGTTCCGGCTCTCCCATAGGACATCAGGGCCGGGATAACCTACTGCATTTGCTGGATCCGTCTCCTGCTGTCCACCGTGCAATACTATGGAGAGATTCAGAAGCGCGTAACCTGAAAAGTATAGATATGGAAAGGACGAAGATCCTCTCAACATCGCTTCGGCAGCTGGCCCCGAGGCCAGGAGCTTTTCAAATGTCCGTGTCAATTCCTCGATGGGTTTCCTGGACGATTTCCCGCAGCCTTCCAACATATCGTGCAAACACCACAGGAGTCCTTCAGCGAAAACTCTTTGCTTCAAAGCCGGGTTCTTCAGCTTCGACGGCACGAAGTTCCGGATGTCCTTGACGAGAGTATCAAGAGTCTTGAGGTCAAGTTTCCGGATGCTGTACTTATGAAACAGCGGATGCCTGAAACTAAGCCTGTTGAGGACGGGATCGAATCGCGGCCGGGACGATTGCTGGTAGGCCAGGTTGCCAGTATCTGATCTGTCCAGCTTAACGAGCTCCGGAAGAGACGCAAGGACGGGTGAAAGCGTGCCGAAATGCTGAGGGAATTGAAGAAAGATCCCGCGTCCCTTTCGCATGCAGGCATGGCACTTGAAATCTCCAGATAGAAGCGCATAGCCTTCCGCTGCCCTGTCTATCGTCTCCCGCATGTGAAACACCGCTTGTTTGTAGAACCGCTCCCCCAAAAGAAGACGCGAAACCTGGAGACTCTCGGATGCTTCCCGCAAAAGCATTCGGGCCGTCGCATCCGCATCGCACACACTTGACCTCCCTCTTTCCTGAGAACAGACGCGACCACCGTCGTTGTGATTTGACATGCCCATTCCCTCACTGACTTCTGTTAATCCTAACCCGGACAAGGCCGAGCCCTTCGGCCATAATTTCGCCTTTTTCTTGAGACCAAACAAACTGATGGGCGCTTTACAACATGGATCTCCTCCGACTCATCCCTCAGTGCCTCACCATACGCTACGCTCCATGCCTCTACTCATTCCCCGCACACGGTCACTATCACTTCTCTCTGTCTCGGCTTGATGTCGTTCTCGATCAGGAATATCTGCTGCCAGGTACCGACCGCGAGCTTCCCTTCTCTTACCGGCAGCGTTATCGAAGGTCCCATCAGCGTCGCCTGAAGGTGCGAGTGCCCGTTGCCGTCGTGCCAGGTTTGCTCGTGACCATACCCCCTGCTCGGAGGCATAAGTCTGTCCAGTAACTCAGGAAGGTCGCGCTTGAGACCCGGCTCGAACTCAATCGTGCTTATCGATGCCGTGCTCCCGACAACCGAGACGTTGACAATGCCGGCGGCGACGCCGGACTCTTTGACGACAGCCTGGACTTTATCGGTGAGATCGTGCATCTCGCCGTGAGTGCTTGTCGAGTTCCTGATTGAGTGTTGGAATATCATTCTCAATGTCCGGCTTAAGATTCCAGTTCCAGGGTCCGTTGACGAGAAAAATCCTCAGAAATATTCTTCTTCCTCATCGAATTTCGGAAGCGCTTTGTCCTTGCTGGAGAGGATGGGATTAGACACCTTCCAGTCGATGCCTAACTTCGGATCGCTGTACACGATTCCGCGTTCGTCCTCACGCGAATAGAGCTCGTCAACTTTGTAAAGCACTTCGGCCTCCTCGGACAGCGTCGAGAAGCCGTGCGCGAAACCCTTCGGTATATAAAGCATCTTCTTGTTTTGCTCCGAAAGGACAATGCCGTACCACTTTCCGAACGTGTCGGACTTCGGCCTAAGGTCGACCGCGACATCGAACACCTCTCCGCGGATACACCTCACGAGCTTCGACTGCTCGTGCGGGTCCTTTTGAAAATGAAGGCCGCGGATGACTCCCTTCGTCGACCGCGAGTGGTTGTCCTGAACGAACTCTTCCTTTATACCGGCTTTCTCAAACTCGTCGCCGCGATAAGATTCCATGAAGAAGCCACGCTCGTCTGTAAAAACGTACGGCGTCACAACTATCAGCCCTTCGGGGCTTTCGATCCTGGTAAATGTGAAGGTCATGATCTCCTAAAATTTTGGATTTCGAATTGCGGATTGGGATAATTAGAAAGAGTAAGGCGATTTCAGACCGCACTTGGAACAGATCAATTCGCAATCCGAAACCCGCAATTAGCAATACTCTTTAGTCTTTCATGTTTACAAATTGCAGCGGTATGCCGACGTTCTGCGTCCGCAGCATCTTGATCACTTCCTGCAGGTCGTCGATCTTCTTGCCGGTAACGCGAACCTGCTCGTCCTGTATGGCAGCCTGAACTTTCAGCTTCTGATCCTTTATAAGCTTAACGATCTTCTTCGCGGTCTCGGTGTCGATACCTTCTTTTATCTCGATCTCGCGCTTGACGTGTCCCTGCGAAGTCGGCTCGACGCCCTTAGCCTTCAGAACCTTCGGATCGACTTTGCGCTTGATCATGTGAGTCATGAGCATGTCCATTACCGCGTCCATTCTCATCTCATGCTCCGCGACTACGTGAATCTTCTTCTCCTTCTTGTCGAGCGTCACCTCTGCCGGAGAGCCGCGGAAATCGTATCGTGTGGCTATTTCTTTTTTGGTATTGTTGATTGCATTATCGACTTCCTGCAAGTCGACTTGATTTACTACATCGAATGATGGCACAGATCCTCCTTTCAGTCGGAAATTCCAAACTTCAATCCTCAAGCTCCAAACAGTGCTTAAGCTTCAACGAATAAATAAAAACACCTGTCCAATTTGTATCAATTCATTTTGTCAGTTCTTGTTTGGAACTTGGCAGTTGGTATTTTGAGCTTTTTCATTTTATAGATCGATAATTCTCCTCGAGCTTCGACAGATTAAGTTTCATCGTCTCGAGTTTAGATTTTTCCTTTTCTATGACCTGGGCCGGGGCACGCTGGATGAACTGCTCGTTTCCAAGTTTCGATTCGATGCCGGCGATGACTCCCTTCACACGGGTAATCTCCTTTTCAAGCCTGGTACGCTCCGCGTCGGCATTTATCAATCCTTCAAGCGACACGAATATCTCGGTGCCACGCACAACCGCACTGGCGGACATCTCCGGCTTGTGAAGATCGAAGCCTATGCTCATAGTATCCACCTTGGCCAGCTTCCTTATGTACGCCTCATTGGTGGAGAGGACCTCGAGAGTGTCTTCATCCTTCGGCTTTATGACGATATTCACGGCGACGCTTGGCGGGACGTTCGCTTCCTTGCGCATTGCCCTGACCGACGTAACCACTTCCTGCACGAGCTCCATCTGGCGCTCGGCCTCCTCACTTATCAAGCGGGATTCCGATTCAGGAAAATCTGCGCTGATAATGCTGCCGGCCCGCATGGTGTCAACGAGACTGTACATCTCCTCCGTGATGAACGGCATGAAGGGGTGCAGCATCTCAAGCGCCGTCTCGAATGTGGAGATGGCGTTCGACACTATGATGGCGCGCGTCATCTCGACGCTTTTGCCGGGAACCGCCTCCGGGAAAGTCAGGCGCTCCTTGACCATCTCGACGTACCAGTCGCAGTAGTCGTGCCAGACGAAGTCATATATGATTTTGGCGGCGTCGTTAATTCTGAAATTGGTCAGGGCAGAATTCAAATCGCGGATGGTGTGATGCAGCCTGCTGACGATCCACTTATCGGCGAAGTCGAAGACCGAATCATCCGGCGCGGCATTGATCTGAAGCTTCTCGCGATTCATCAGGAGAAACCGGCCGGCGTTCCAAATCTTGTTTGCGAAGTTTCTTCCCATCTCGCACTTGGAGCTTTCGAAAAGGACGTCCTGTCCGAGCGGGGCAAGATAAAGGATTGTGAATCTCAGCGCGTCGGCCCCGTACTCGGCGATGACATCGAGCGGATCGGGAGAATTGCCAAGCGACTTCGACATCTTCCTTCCCTGCATATCGCGGATGATGCTGGTGAAGTAGACATCCTTGAACGGCACATCACCCATGAACTCCAGTCCTGACATCACCATCCTTGCAACCCAGAAGAAAATTATGTCCGGTCCGGTCACCAGCGCGTCCGTCGGGTAGAAGTATTTTAGATCCGGCGTGTTCTCTGGCCAGCCGAATACCGAGAACGGCCAGAGCCACGAAGAGAACCAGGTATCGAGAACGTCCTCATCCTGCCGGTATGACTTGCCGCCGCATTTCGCGCATGGACCTTGCGGCTCCTTGCTGCTTACCACATACTCGTTACAGCCTTTGCAGTACCACACGGGAATCCTGTGTCCCCACCAGAGCTGGCGGCTGATGCACCAGTCGCGTATGTTCTCCATCCAGTGTTCGTAAGTCTTTACCCAGCGGTCGGGATAGAACCGGATCTTTCCGTCGCGGACCGCTTTCAAGGCGGGATCGGCAAGCGGCTTCATCTTAACGAACCATTGGTCGGAGAGATAAGGCTCTATCACAGTGTGGCAGCGGTAGCATTCACCCACGCTCAGTTTATAATCGTCGATCTTCTCGATGTAGCCGAGCTCCTGGAGGTCGTCGATTATCTGTTTCCTCGCCTTGAAGCGATCGAGGCCGCGGTATTTCTCTGGCGCATTCTCATTTACTTTCCCGGAAATATCGAGCACGATGATCTTCTCGAGGTCGTGCCTTTCGGCGACTCGAAAATCGTTGGGGTCGTGCGCCGGAGTTATTTTCACCGCGCCGGTGCCGAATTCCTTGTCCACATAATCGTCGGATATGATCTTCATTTTCCTGCCGACAAGCGGGAGGACCAGATTCTTGCCCACCATCTGCTTGTATCTTTCGTCCGCTGGATTGACGGCGACAGCGACGTCGCCGAGCATCGTTTCCGGACGAGTCGTGGCGACGACAATGTGTCCGCTTCCATCCTCAAGCGGATAACGCAGGTAGTAAAGCTTTCCGTTCTTCTCCTGGTACTCGACTTCATCGTCGCTGATCGCAGTATGGTCCTTCGGGCACCAGTTGACGATGTACTTTCCCCGGTAGATCAACCCTTTTTCGTAAAGGCGGACGAACACTTCCTGCACGGCATGAGAGAGCCCCTCGTCCATCGTAAATCTCTCCCGCTGCCAGTCGCAGGAGACGCCGAGTTTCTTGAGTTGTTTGATTATCGTCCTGCCGTATTCGTCCCTCCAATTCCAAACGCGCTCCACAAATTTCTCGCGGCCGAGCGAATGCCTGTCCTTTCCTTCCTTGGCGAGGCTTCTCTCGACGACGTTCTGAGTCGCGATGCCGGCATGGTCAGTTCCGGGAACCCAGCACGTTTCGTAGCCCTTCATCCTCTTCCATCTCACGAAGACATCCTGAATCGAATTGTTGAGGACGTGACCCATTGTTAGTATGCCTGTAATATTGGGCGGAGGAATGACCACCGTGTAAGGCTTTTTTTC
>JAJYOS010000601.1 GCA_021796055.1 Bacteroidota bacterium | reverse complement strand
CAACTTTACTCCACCCACAAAATACTGGGGAACCTGATCGGTCTGACTTACGTCAGGAATCCAGGAACGGCGTTCGGGCTTGGCCCCGACTACACGAAGTACTTCGCCGTATTCTCCCTTATCGCCAGCATCGTAATATTCATTTACATGTTCAGGCTACGTGAGCAGGGGCTCGGTATCAGGCTTTCTTTTGCGCTTATCCTCGGCGGCGCGATCGGAAACATGATAGATCGCGTCTTCTTCGGTCCAATATTCGACGGCACGGCTCTCTTCAGCGGGCGAGTCGTAGATTTCATCGAAATGGATCTGTTCCATCTTCCATTCGTTTTCAATATTGCAGACGCTTCCGTGACGGTGGGTGTCATAATGCTTATCTTTTTCCAGAGAAGGTTGATCTTAAAGCAGCCAGATTTGAAAATTGCAGGCGGGGGGATGGAACTACACGGGCAAAAAGCGCGGAGGGGGGACGACAGTGATGGGAACGGCCAGGCCGTCTGATAAGCGATTATCGGTCCGCTCCGAGCTGGGATTCAAGCTGATCGAACTAGTGGTAACCGCCGGGCAGAAAAAGGAACGCATCGACAAGTTTTTGGCCGCCCAGCTCGAAAATTCCAGCCGGGCCAAAATTCAGAAGTACATCGACGACAAATGTGTGCTCGTAAACGGCGAGCCCGTCCGCGCCAGCTACAAGATCCTTCCCGACGACCGCATCTCAGTCAGCATACCTACGACAGCTCCCCCTGACAAGGCCGTCCCCGAGGATATACCGCTCAATGTGGTTTATGAGGATGAGCACCTCATCGTAGTCAATAAGCCCGCAGGCATGGTTACACACCCCGGGCACGGCAACTGGACCGGCACGCTTGCAAACGCGCTCCTTTTCCACTGCAACAAGCTCTCGACCATCAACGATCCGTACGTGCGGCCTGGAATAGTTCACCGGCTCGATAAGGATACCAGCGGTCTCATAGTTTCCGCTAAGGACGACGTCACCCACGCTTCGCTCGCGAGACAGTTTTTTGATCACACCATTGATCGTGAATACTGGGCAATAGTTTGGGGCAGGCTCCCTGCAGGTCGGGGTCTGATCGAGGCCGACCTCGGCAGGAGCAAGAGCGACAGGAAGAAATTCGCGGTGGTGGAAGAGGGAAAGTTCGCGGCGACTGAATATGAAGTCCTCGAAGTGTACAGTTATCTTTCGCTCGTGCGGCTGAAGCTTCACACGGGAAGGACCCACCAGATCAGGGTACACCTCTCTCACATCGGGCATCCGGTATTCGGCGATCCGACCTATCACGGACGACGGCTGAACTACGGCGAGCCGACACCGAAGATGAGGCAGGATGTGACCGACCTGTTGAAAATAATGAACCGCCAGGCGCTCCACGCGAAGACGCTCGGATTCGTGCATCCGGTAACGAAAGCTCATCTTCATTTCGATTCTGAACTCCCCGAGGATTTCGAAGAGGTTTTGACCCGGATCCGCAAGTGACCCACAAAATGTGACCGTCTATCTGGCAAACGAGTGACGTGCAGATGACGGTCACCATCAGGTCGAAGATCATCGCTCAGTACGCGCCTCTCTCCTCTAATGGTGCGGGTATATGTGCTTGCAATTCTCGCATCGTCCCGTTATCATCATCAAAAGTAGACAAGTGTGCACCGTAGCAGATCCCCGGCGATGTACAAACGGATACGGTTTGCCGGCGATCGGCGAAGAACCTTGAGGAGAGCATAAAATGAGATATCTATTGTTGCTGGTTTTTGCCGCGATCACCATGGCGGGATGCAAGAGCCCGACGCAGCCCGGAGCGAGCGTGGAGGACGAGATCAACGCCGCGCGCCCAATACAAAGCGTGACTGTCTACCAGGCGCCCGGTTCTTCGGTCACTGTCTTCCAAGCAGTATCCCTTTCCAACACCACGGCGGGCCCGACAGGAGTATACTTTAAGAGCGCTTACGCTACCAACGGCTTTCTCATCGTTGAGGACAACATTGGGACTGTTTACACATTCAGCCTCTCGACGACAGTCGAAGCCGTTGTTGTAGGCCATAGTGTTACGCTGTATTATTGACGAGAAGTCAGCGTAACCGGCTGAGTTCACGCTCGGTAGGTGACTGTAATGATATTGGAGCGAAAATGCGACTCACCTTTGGATATCCGCCTTTCCTGACGGCGTTATTCAGGATGTGTGCCGCAATTGTGAAGGGCGCTGGCTGGCAAACCAATTCGTGCGGAATGTCTTGACATCCTCGCCATTGTGGGATAGATTCAAAAAAAATGTGTAATCGTGAAAAGCGGGAATTGTTTGGAAGAAAGCCGCTAAATTCCGATCCGCTCCCAGACAACAATCCACTTCTCATTTGTCGTGTTACCGCTGAATTGATCCCTTGAATTAGAGACGGCGACGGCATGTAGCCTGATCGGAAATCGACTTCTGGATAGACCATAGGCGGCCGCAGGGATGGAAAAATCATTCCGGTTGCTCGAAACCTTGAGGAGATGCTCATGAGGATTCTAATTTGGTTTCAGACGACTTTGGGGCTAATAATCTTAACCGCTTCTGTCGTGTTCGCGCAGTTGTCCAGGACAAGCTTTGCCGACAGTGTCGGAGTGGACGCCATGATTACCCATGGAGATAACATATTTGTTGCTGGCGGCGGAGGTGGATCTGTACCGTTACCATTGGGCACCGAACCGGCGGCTATCGGTCGCAATACGGCTTCCTCCAGTTTGCAATCCCGCCGTCCCGGTGTCGGGAGCATTTCGTCGGGAGATAGTCTTGGCACTGGTGTTTATATGTCAACTGACAGCGGAGCTATCTGGTCGCCGGCGGGGCTTCAAGGCAGCATCATTTTCACGATGGCCGTGGTGGGAAAATATGTCTTCGCCGCCGACCGGTATGGGAGGATCTTCCGCACTTCAGACAGCGGGGCGGTCTGGGATTCGGTCGGGAGCTTAGGAGGCGGCTGGCTCCAATCGCTGAACGTCGATTCGGTCGCGCCGGGCGAAGCGCTTGTCTTCTATGCCGCCGGCGGAGCGCTATACGTGTCAAAAGACACGGGGATAACCTGGACAGAGCTCGAAGCGAGCTTTCCCGGTGCGGGAGGAGGAGTGACTTGCCTCGCTTCAGAAGGTCCCGATGTCTTCGCCGGAACGTGGTACGGTGCGGGACCGATCGTTTCCGGCGATTTTAGCGGCGTGTTCAGATCGACCGACTATGGCGCTAACTGGACCCCAATCGATACGACTTTGAGTGATTGCATTGCGGTTAAAGGGAGCCTGTTACTCGTCGGAAGTTCTCGCGGCGGTGTGGCTGTCTCCGCGAACAGTGGAGCCACCTGGTCCGAAGCAGGTCAAAACTTGGAGTTCTTTTCTATACGATTCATCGGGAATAATATCCTGGCAGGCACCTCGAGCGGAATTTTTCGCTCAATCGACGACGGCATGACTTGGACACCGGTCGACAGCGCGGCCGATTCGTTATTCACCGGCATGCTTGCGGTTACATCCACGGAACTATTTGCGGTTTCAGGAACTCCGCATACCGATCTTCCGAGGCTCTTCATGGGCCCGGCCAGCGAAATAGTTAGCGCCCCGATATCAGAAGTCACCCCGGTAATCGAGCCGCCGCGGAATGTCCCGGCTGGTTACGAGCTCTCCCAGAACTATCCCAACCCCTTCAATCCCACCACGAATATCGAATATCGGATTGCGAATGCCGGATTGGTGACGCTGAAGGTGTACAATGTGCTTGGTGAATTGGTGAAGACCCTAGTGAACAAGGTGGAACAGCCCGGAAGTTACCAGGTACAGTT
>JAJYOS010000600.1 GCA_021796055.1 Bacteroidota bacterium | reverse complement strand
CGCCTGTGTGACCAGCATCCATACCGCGGATTTAGTCATCGGGAATTGCCGCTGCTCGTGGAGGTAGCCGGGTAGCCAGGAATAGGTGAACCAGTATGCGGACATGTCAAACACGGCCAGAACCAATGATTGGGCAAAAAGCTTCCTGTATTCGGCAGAGAAGAGGAGAAGAAATTTGTTTTTGGATTCCTGCTCAACGCCCTTACCATCGAATCCTTCCTGTGAGATCAGCCGGCGTCTTTCGAGCCACACGTCGGATTCCGGCAACCGCCGCCTTATCAGTACCACCAGTATCGCAGGCAGGATTGAAACAAAGAAGCACGATCGCCAGCCGATGACAGGTTCGATAAATCCACCGACGATGGATGCCAGGACAATCCCAAACGGAGCGCCGGTCTGCATGATCGCCGCATATCTCCCCCTGACTTTCGGTGGAAACGTCTCCCCGACATAGGTCTGGCCGGTCGCCCACTCTCCGCCGACGCCAAGCCCGGTAATAATTCTGAAAATCAGGAGCACAAACAGGTTCGGCGCAAACCCGCTGAGAAAGGTCCCGAAGCTGTATGTAAGAATAGTCCACTGCAGAACGCGTCTCCTCCCAAACCGATCTGATAGAACCCCGAACAAAACGCCCCCTAATGCGGTCGCGGCCAGTGAGGCTCCAAGGATATACGACAACTCTACTCTTGAGAGGGCAAGTTCCTTTCCGATGGGAATAAGAAGAAACGTGAAGAGAATCAGGTCATAGAAGTCGAATACCCACCCCGCCCAGCTCATGAGCAGAATCTCAAAGTGTGGCCTGGTTGGTTTTTCCTGCTCGCTCAAGAGAGTGTGTTCCATAGGTCCTCGCTATTCTACAAATGACGTATGGCAAGCTGTATAGAAAATACGGAATGCATCCGGTTCATCCACGAGCGTCAGGCCAGCGATGTCGTAACCTGCCCGCTGGTCCTCCGCCAGCGGACAGATTCCACTTCACAACTTTATTTATGAGCCTTGAGGAAGTTCTTCCAGATAATATAGAGCCCGGCCGCAACTACCGCGGCAGGAACAAGAAACCTGAGTATCCCGTAGGCGCCGTCGCCAAAGCCGTACTCGCCTTTCTCAGCCATGAGTCCGCTCCAGCCGACCACCACGAACAGCGCCGCGATAATCAGCAGCGCGTATTCCCTTGGGTGCGAGAAGAAGAGCATCAGAAAGGCGAGGCCCGGTATGATCAGGGCGGACGGCCAGATCACGCTCCATGAACCCGGTATATATTCGTAGGAAACGAGAAGTACGAGCATGGCGGAAAGAAAAAGAGTCGACCCCCAGAAGAGTCTTCTCTGGTTCGAGTAGGCAAAGGCCGTTATGGCCTCAAAGCCTCCGATAATCAGCACCGCGAATGCGGCTATCCTCGTGAAATTTAAATCTACAACTCCCGCGCGGTTCATAAGAAGAAGCACGCCGAATAGGAGCAGGAGAAGACCGAGAAGAAAAGTGCCTACGTGGCTCTTTCTTTCAGCAATTGTGCTCATCAACTAACCTCCTTTGGAATTACGAAAGCACATGCGACATAAAGGATCAGCGCAAGTCCGAACGACGCGAACGCGAGTACGACGCATGCGAGCCTCACGATTGTTGGGTCGACTTCAAGATATTCCGCCAGACCACCGCAGACACCCGCGATCTTCTTGTTGCGCACGGACCGTGCGAGCCTTTTCTTCTCCACTCCCGTATTGACACTCTCACCCTCAACACCCCCGGATGAACTCTCCTTCTTAACCTTCCCCAGCAGAAGCGCCCCACCGATAAGTATGAATATAATCGGAAGCGCAAGCGTCCCGAACTGGTGGAACGTAAACGTGAACGGAAGGAAATCATAGTAATGAAAAAACAAAGTAATACCGATGATGACAATGACGATCCCGAGAACCAGGGTCACCGTGGACCCTCCCGCCGATCGAGTCTCCTGTTCCAAACGCTCTCCGGAGGGATCGAGCTTGAGCGGCTCCGTGGGAATAACGAGCATGGCAACTATATAGAAGATCACCCCGGCCCCGACACTGAGGATGGAGAAAGCCACGAGGAGAAGGCGCACAACAGTCGCATCAACTCCCAGATACTCGGCCAGTCCGCCGCAAACGCCGTCGACGATTCTCTCAGTCCGGGATTTATAAAGCCTTCGATGTGAATCGCTGGATTCGGATTTCTGTTGGTCCATTGCCGTCTCTGTGGTCTGATCCCGCTAGTGCCGGGCGTTAGTCTTGATGATCTCGTCCTCGGTTATAATATAGTCAACTCTCACATCTGTCTCCGAGGACTCAATAGTATCAACTATTTGGAAATTGTAAGCAAGGGCCACGATAGGTTTTTTCTGGGTCTCGAGGAAATTGTCGTAGTATCCTAATCCCCAGCCTATTCGATTCCCCGACCTATCCGCCGCGATAACGGGGATAATGAACAGATCGACTTCTTCGATGGGGATCGCCGAAAAGACCTTCGGTTCCTTCGTGTTGAAGGGACCCTCGGTTAAATCCCCGATGTTCATGAGCTCGGAGCTCTCAAGTTTTCTTTCCTTCTTATCGGTGATGACCGGCACCGCGATCCTTTTTCCGCGCGCGAACGAGCGAGCAATAAGCATGATCGTATCGACTTCATTCGGCCTGGAAGAGATGTAGGTGTGGACGAGCCCGGCGTTCCTGTACTCGGGGAGGTTTTCCAGGTGACGCAGGACGCTCTTGCTTCTCTGCACTGCTTCCTCTTCGTCGAGCTGCTCCCGCAGTTTGAGGACCTCTTTTCTTATTTTTTCCTTTTCTGTCAAATGCATTCTCTCCTAAAAATAGGCCGCTCGGGATATTCCGGTCGGACTATCCGTTCGCGCAACACCGCGCGAGTTTGAAATGGCCGGGGGTTTTCTACTTTTTTCCGACAATCCTGTAAATAACGGAGAAATCCTCTTCTCCATATCCCTTATCGTTGGCCGCCGAAAACAGATCTCTCACCAGTGACTGCACCGGCATGTCCGCTCCAGCCTTCCTGGCAGTTTGGGTAATGTAATTCAAGTCCTTGACCAGCAGTCTGAGCGGAAACTGTGCCGTGTAGTCCCCTGTCACCATCTTAGGGGTTTTGATGTCATACATCGGCGATTTGACCACGCTTGTGTTCATCACGTTTGTGAACACGGATGTGTCTATGCCGAGCTTCTGGGATAGATCGAGACCTTCGGCCAACAGGGCCGTCATCCCGGCGACAAAATGATTAAGTACCAGCTTCAGGGCAAGTGCGGAGCCGTTGTCCCCAACATGAAAGATATATTTCCCCATCGCCTGCAGTACTTCCCTGACCTCATTAAGAACACGCGGGTCGCCGCCGACAATGATTGTCAGTTCGCCCTTCTCCGCGACGTTAGTGCTCCCGGAAACGGGTGCGTCAAGCATTTTCGCCCCGGCAGCTTCCACAAGATGCGCAAACTTCTTCGAGGCTTCAGGGGTGATCGTACTCATGTCAATATAGACTTTGCCCGCTCTCATCGCCCCGAGAATTCCGTCTTTCCCGGTAAGTGTCGACTCTACAGCTTCGATGTTCGAAAGCATGGTTACTACGACATCCGCCGAGTCGGCCGCCTCCCGCGGGCTCCGGGCAACTTTTGCGCCGGCTGCCGCAAGCTCAACCGTCTTATCGACTGTCCGGTTGTACACCGTGAGCGGGAAGCCCTTCCTGAGGACGTTCATGGCCATTGGTTTACCCATCAGGCCGGTGCCGATCAGTGCGACACTCTTCACGATTGCCAGGTCTTCTTAGTTAGTGATGGTAAATGAAATCTCAACTCGGCCGCGTGGGCACAGCCGGTAATAGATG
>JAJYOS010000599.1 GCA_021796055.1 Bacteroidota bacterium | reverse complement strand
GAGAACACTTCTATTCAATTCTCTAATCGGTGCTGACCGACACCTTCAGCATGAAGCTTCTCGGTGTCCCCCAGGAAGCGCCGCTGAAGAAGGAGCCTTTCAGTAAATACCGGTGATTGAGAATATTGTTGACGAACAACTCAGGCCTGATGTTGAATGAGCCGAGACTGAATGTCTTGCCGAGTGAACCGTCGAATATCAGATGCGGGTTCACATGTCCGTCGGTTTCGCCGTTCGTCAATCCGCTTCCGTAACTACCTATCAGGCTCGCGAAGTATTGCTCTTTAGTGTAGTTGAGTCCGAGCGAGTACGTAATACGCTGGTCGTGGTCGAGATCGAAGGCCGTAGTAGGCGGAAGAGCCGGCAGAAATCCGCCCGTCGTGGTTCCGACACCCTGCGCGTGACTCACCGCCAGATTGAAGTAACCGGTGAAAGGACCTTCCGGATGGTAGTCCAATCCCAATTCCGTGCCCCGGACAAATATTTTCTGTATGTTGACCGCCGTGGAGATGTTTGTTCCGGGGATCGTGTTGTCATCCATGCCTGGACTCTCTTCGGTGTAATATCCAAGGAGTTTTGCGGATAGGGAATTGCTGAACGATTCTGTCACACCGGCCTCGAAATAATTGCCTCTGACTGCTTTTGTCGGCTGAGAAACTGTTCCGGACGCTCCTGTGATCTGGCGGAGTTGTTCGACGAGCACGGGCACAAAGAGGCGGCCGTAGTATGCGTACACCGTTGTCGCCAGGTCGGGAATATAAGTGAGCTTCACCTTAGGCGACACCTGCGATTCTGTGCCGATCCCTTTTGCGTAATGCCGGTCGTACCTGACGCCGGCATCTACTTGGAAGATCGGGATCGGCTGGTAAGTTGTCTGCGCGTATGCACCGAGATCATATCCTTCGAGATCCTCCACGGACTGCGGACCCAGACCATTGCCGTTGAAAGTGCTGAAGTTCTCCTTGCCGGTGGTATAATAATATGACCCGCCGGCCTTCAGAGAGACATCCTCTCCTGCGGGCATGCTTAAGTCGGATTTTGCACCGTAGACATCAAACCTCCTGTCTTCTTTTATGTTGTACGCAGTCGTACTGTCGCCGGCAAAGTGGAAGGAAGGAACGTCATTGGCGCCGGGTATATAGTTCAACGTACCCTGCCTGTGAGTAAGCGCGAAGAAGAACTCGCCTGTATTGCCGTCACTTCCGAACCCGTGGCGGTAAATTAGATTCTGGAACCCGTCCGTTCCCTTCTGGTTGTCGTTCAGACTGACGCCTCCCGTCGAATCGTACGGTATCTGGAAACTCGAGCTGCTCTGGTCGAGATCCAGTGCGAGTATGTCGTTCGGCGACAGTATATACTGGACTTTGCCGAGTCCGAACAAATCCTGGCCATGGTCGTGGAAAACGTCGGGCATCGGGGTGTCGATTCTCCTGTCCGTCACCTTCCTGGAGCCTGCGAAGAAAACCGCGAAATTGCCGGTATGACTGGCGATGGACATGGATTGTCCCGACGAATTGAAGCTTCCGATGTAGCCGGATGCGCTCGCATTGAAAGGTGTCGCCGGGATTTTTGTCCTCACATCAATTATCGCCAGAGCGTCCGAATATTCTGCGGGGAGGTCTCCGACTAGAAACGATATTCTGTCGATGACTCTCGGGTCGAACAATTCGGTCATCCCTTCACTCTGAGTTTCCGGGATCGGCAGCCCGTCGACGTTGTAGGAATACTCCGCGTGCTGGCCTCTTATATGCACTTCGCCCGTGGGTGCCTGGACCGCGCCGGGAAGGCTTTGCTGAATTATTGTCGAAGGCAGACTCGTAGGCGCTCCATGATAGGTACTGGTTTGAAACACCGGAGCGTTTGTAATAATACTCAACTTTTGCGTGCTTTCGGGGTTGCTCGCCGCATTGGCGGTGACCGTCACTCCTTCCAGCGAAATGTCGGCTGCCTCCAGAGCGAAATCCCGTTCGTTCTGTCCGCCCTTAAGTTCTGCTTCAATCTGAGATCTCTTGAAGCCTACTATGTAGGCGACGATTGAGTAACGGCCGGGATAAATATTCCTGATGCTGTAGTTACCGAGCTCGTCGGCCACGGTACCGGTGACGACATTGGATCCCCGCAATACCGCCACCTCCGCATATGCGATCGGGTGCCCGTCAGCCTTCTCGGTTATTTTTCCTGAGAGGGTCGCACGCTGAGAAGCCGCGGGCGGCACCTGAGCAAAGACCAACTGGTGAATCGAACCCATCATGAACAAAGCTGCGAAGATACTCCTATGCATAAATCTCCTTCTAAGGGATTAATCGTGAATACGGATTGTCGGTGAGAGGGTGGAGCTTATGCCTTGGGAGGTGCGCGGCTTGAGGCGCTCAGTTGCGGTCTTGCCAGGTATTGCGGACAATCGGCAAGACGTATGAAGGAGAACGCTGTTGGAGAGGAAAAGCTTTTTTGAAACGGATCGGTACCCGTCGTGGACTGGGCAAAATTATGCGCCGGGCAGACGAAGTCGTTGCCGTTCGAATCGAGATTGTGATTTAAGCGGTTAGAAGAGGACAGGACCCGGTTGGATTCGAGTGGGACGTAATCTCTGTGTGCTAAACTGAATGTGGCCGAGATGAAAACGTATAGTAGGAGTACGGCCCTGGCAACGGTTCTGCGTTTCTTCGACGACATTCGCTTATGAAGGTGTTATTGTTTTCATGCGATGTAATATAGGACAAACAAAAGCCGCATTTGGTTCCATGATTTTCATCTCGTTCCCGCGCCTCGCTGTCTTAATCGGGCTCTGGAGTTTCCAATTCGACAAATCGGGCGGTATCGGGCTATATCTGCTCCAGCGCCTGTTTCAGATCTTCAATCAGATCGTCTGCGTCCTCGATCCCGACTGAGAGCCGGATCAGCGTGTCCTCGAGACCCGACCGGAGCCTCACTTCGCGCGGAAGGGAAGAATGCGTCATGGAAGCCGGGTGCTCGATGAGCGACTCGACGCCGCCGAGGCTTTCGGCTAAAGCGAATATTTTCATGAGCGTGGTCAGCTTCTTCGCTGCATCGATGTCATCGTTTTTGAGAGTGAAAGATACCATGCCGCCGAAGCCGCTCATTTGTTTTGCGGCGACCGCATGGTTAGGGTGAAACTTGAAACCTGGATAGTTGACATGATGAACCTTCGGATGGGCCGCGAGAAACTCGGCCACCTTCTTGGCGTTCTCGCAATGCCTCTCCATCCTTACGTGGAGTGTCTTCGTCCCGCGGAGAGCCAGGAAACAGTCGAACGGGCCGGGAACCGCGCCGCTCGATTTCTGTATGAAGTACAGCTTCTCCGCGATCTCATCGTCATCGGTGATCGCCGCGCCGAGGATGACATCGGAATGACCGCCTACATATTTCGTCGCACTGTGAACAACTATGTCGGCGCCGAGGGACAGAGGCCTTTGAAGGAAGGGGGTGGCAAATGTGTTATCGACGACGGTCAAAGCCCCGGCCTCTCTCCCTATTGTGGCGATCATCTCTATGTCCACTATTCTGAGAAGGGGATTCGTGGGGGTTTCCATCCACACCATTTTTGTGTCAGGCTTGATCCCTTTCCTGACGTTTTCCTCCTTGCTCATATCGATGAAATCGAAACTCAGACCGAATTGCTCAAACACTTTCACGAAAATCCTATAGGTCCCGCCGTAAAGATCGTTGCCTGCCAGTACGTGATCTCCGGTTTTCAGCAGCTTAATTACAGCGTCGATGGCTCCCATCCCCGATGAGAAGGCCGCACAGTATTTTGCTCCTTCAAGGGCCGCGAGATTTTTCTCGAGCGCCGTGCGAGTTGGATTGCCTGCTCGCGAATAGTC
>JAJYOS010000598.1 GCA_021796055.1 Bacteroidota bacterium | reverse complement strand
GTTTTGAATCGAAGAATGTTCGCGTCTTAGTCATCGGCCACTATTTATAAACATAAATTGGGTTTGATAAAATCCACGGGTATAACCTTTTTATGAAGAGTGGGAGCATGCTTCTCTTCTGGAATACCTGCACCCTGTAGGTGCCCGGCATATCGACGGTGATATCGACCCGTCCTGCATTTTCATAAGACCCCAGAATCCTGCCGTCTCGCAGTATCTGCGTCTCAACGTCATCGCTGTCCGGCAGCAATATTTGGATTGCAACCTTTCCCTGCAATCGCAGGCTGTCGCCCATAACGGCCTCGGTGCTCCCTGACCTGGCAGTGAACAGGAACCCCCTGGCGGGTTCGAGCCCGGAGAAGGCGACAAACAGGTTCCCTTTTCTAATGGCGGCCAGTGTGAGCTCACGGTCATGCCGGTACAACGCATTATACGGCGTTCTTGTCACGATGATCGTGTGAACGAGGTTGAACATGCTTTCATACGACGGGAATAGCCAGTACTTGTTGCCTCCCATGTTTATTTTGGAACGAGCTCCGAGCCCGCCTATCCCCACTATTCTACCGGTTTCATTCAAGCTGTCAAATTCGTTGATCCGTTTTGCCGGATATCGGAGAATGTAGTTTAAGGAACGCGGATCGGCCGAAAAGGACAGGAAAGCACCGAAGATTTTGTTGATCTGAAAAATACTGAGCATGTCTTTCCAGCTACGGTCAAAGTTGTATATCTCAATTCCGCGGAAATTCCTTTTAGTATTCGCACTGACAAATCCATGCATTGATGAATCGGATGCCCGAGAGAGAATAACGATACTTCCTTTGCGCGAAGCATCGGTGAGAACAGAATCGACGCTTATCCCGTCCTTCGGCAAAAGAGGAAGGCTGTCTCCTATTATCAGATACCGATCCTCTCCGTTATGTCCGGAGATCTCGACCGCCGGAATTATAAGAGTCATTCCCCATCGTCTATCGAGGTTGTCGAGCATCGGTTTGACGGTATTAAGGTCTGTGACTATTGCGAAATGAATACCGAGAGAATCGCAACTCCTACCGATCTCTTCATACGTGGCGCTGCCGTCTGAATACGTCGTATGGATATTAATAACGCCCGAGTATTCGTAGTATTTGCCGAACTCCACACTTTCGTAGCGGCTCACGTGGTAAACCAGAAAAGGATTCAAAATTGACAGGACTGCAATGGCGGCAACGATTGCTCCGCCCCATTTCAGAAGTTTATTGAGCATGCCTGCGATTGACGAAGTATCTTACTGTAAGCAAAACTGCGATGACCAAGATGAGTACACCGATCACGGTTCCGTAGATGTCGAGATAGTGGTCAAGCCGTTTCCAGTTGTGTCCGAGTACGTAGCCTCCGTAAATGAGCAGGGTGTTCCATAGAAGGGCACTCAGCGCAGACAGAGGCAGCGTGATGGCGACGGGCAATTCAGAAAGTCCGACAAAGAATGAAATCACTGCCCTTGTCCCGGAAAGGAAGCGATTCGCGATTACAAGGCCATACCCGTACTTTGCGAACCATTTTTCAGCCTGCTTGATTTTATCGAACGGAAGAAAAGCCGGTTTTCCCGCGTCCACAAGTTTCTTCCCGAGAAAAAAACCGACATAGTACATGGTGGCAAAACCTGCCGTGCTGCCAATAGTTGCCGACAGCGCCGCCGCGGCAAAATCCAGCTTACCCATTCCTACCAGCGATCCACCGAAGGCGATCACCAGGTCACTCGGGGTCGGAGGAAATATGTTCTCAACGAATGCAAACAAGAACAGCGCAAAGTAGAGATAGGCAGGCTCCGTTTGATTGAGAACGGCGACAAGGCTGTCTAAGTGCGTCACAGCTCTTCCATCAGAACCACGGCATAACACGCAATCGCGTTTTTCGAGAAGGACGTCCCCTCAGTTGTCTTCGCCTTCACTGAAACGCGGTCAGTCTGAATGCCGCATCCCGCGGCGACGGATGCACGGATTATCTCGTATGATTTACTGAGCTTCGGCTGATCCGCGATAAGAACCAGATCAATATTATGCAATGCCAGCTTAGCCTTCGACGCCTGTTCAAGTGCAAATCCAAGGATTCGCATGCTGTCAATCCCCTCTGTTTCTTTGTCGTCGTCACGGAAGTGCATGCCGATATCCCCCGCGGCGGAGGCACCGAGTATGGCATCGCTGAGCGCGTGCAGGATTACGTCTCCGTCCGAATGCCCTATGAGGCCCTTTTGGAATTCGATAGTGGCGCCGCCCAGCTTAAGCGGTCTCCGGTCAACCAGCTCGTGCGCATCAAATCCAAGTCCTATTCTCATAGCCCCTGGAATCCCTCAAACTCAAAGGTGGGATTCTCCCAGTCAATTCTGATATCGGTCACGTGCGCCGATATGGGTCCCCGCCTGAGTTCACTAATAAATTCCTGGATTAGTCCGCGTTCACCTTCCGCAACGACTTCAACTCCCCCGTCGACCAGATTCCGGGCGAAACCTTTTATTCCGAATGTGTTCGCTTTTCGGATCGCGAAGTAACGGTATCCAACTCCCTGCACGAGACCGCTTACGTGGAGATGGGCTCTTGCGTCATTCACCCTGCAGACTCCTGCTGACAACAGCTGCAACCTCGCCGATTTGTGATCCTTCAAATGCGATGGAATAGAACCCGCTTCGTCCGCCGCCCTTGACGCCGCACTTTGAACGCAACTCGCTTAGAATTTCCGACGCGATTTTCTCTTCCACATTGAGACTCAGATTCATGTAGCAAATATTTCCCTCGATGCGGTGAAAAGCAAACGAGGATTTCATTTTGTGAGAGACACAGCTTGCCACAAGCCGGAGTTCGTCGGTGGTCTGAAGCTCGGAAGATAAATCAATAGATCTAAATACCTCGGAGAATTCTCCAGACCTGGCAATCAACTTGTTACACAGTTCATCAAGCATCTTTCCGGTCAGAAACCTGATCCTGCTCTCTTTCTCCTGCAGCTGGGCCTTCAATCTCTCGATGGCTGACGGAATCTCCTCCACCCCCGTCGAAAGACTCCTTGAGCTGTCATGTGTCGATTTCAGAAGTTCATAATACCGCCTGATTGCCCTGGTTCCACAGTAGAATTCGATGCGAACGAGCGCGCTCTTTACCTTCTCTATATTTCCAGTGAGAGTAACACCGATCTCTGATGTGTGCGTGCAGTGTGTCCCCCCGCAAGGAGACATGTCGAAATCCCTGACTTCGATTATTCTGACCGTCCCTTCGACCTTCGGCGGCTTGCGTAGATTGAATGAGCTTATACTTTCTCGATCGGCAAAATGGACGACGACGGGTCTGTTCTCCAGTATGACCCTGTTCGCCTCTGCCACGACTTTCGCTACTTCATCCCCGGTAGGCTGTCGTGAAAGATCGATCGTCCCTGTGTAGTCCCCCAGGCGCGAGGAGACAGTCTCGATATCGAAAAGATTTTCAAATGCAGCCGAGAGAATATGCTGGCCCGTATGCTGCTGCATGTTCCTGAACCTGCGATCCCAGTTTATGCGGCAGTCTACTCTGCCGACGGGGACCTCCGCTGAAACGACGTGGAGAATACGGCCGTCTTCCTCGAAAACGTCGAGCACTTCTTTATCTCCGATGAACCCGGTATCGTGTTCCTGTCCTCCGGAGGTCGGGTAAAAATAGCTGTTGTCCAGCGCAACCAAAAACTTATCATCTCTTTTTGACGACTCGGTCACGGTCGCGCCAAATTTCACGGTATACGGATCGTTGTAGTAAGGTCTCATTTCTTATCGTGGGACACGGGTTCCTGATGTATCACAGCTTTGGTTATCTGCGGAAATTCTTTGATTATATCTTCCTCGAGCTCATTTACAATT
>JAJYOS010000038.1 GCA_021796055.1 Bacteroidota bacterium | reverse complement strand
GCAATTATCGGCGCAGTCCAAACGCGTCTGGCATCTGACCCGGATTGGTCGAAATACGGGGCGGTTGTAATAAATAACCCTCACAATGCAACGGGACAAATTTTCAACCATGCGGACATTGTCGAGCTGATAAAGTGGCTCCTCGATCGGAATATCTACGTTATCGACGACCTTTCGTATCAAAACGTCAAACCGTCCGAAACATTGGAACAGATACCGACGATTCGGCAAACAACGGATGACCTCGTCCGTTCAGGCTACATTACCGAAGAAGAGTCCGACCGTGTCATTACGGTTCATTCCATGTCGAAAACAGATTCATTCGCCGGTGCGCGGCTATCGGTCGTTGAAATAAGGCAAAAGGACCTGTTCGCCAGGTTCTCCTCCCTGATTTCCGCTTTGGAACCGAATGTCGGCGCCATTAGCCTCGCTTACCTCTTTTACCGGAACAGAGTAGAGAACGTAAATGCATACTATCGCCTGAGAAACCGGATATTCAAATCGAGAAGCGATGCGCTTCTTGATGCCACCGAACATTTGCCCAGGGAGCGGAACCAATTCGACATCAGGATAGACCCGCCTGTCGGGAGCATGTACCCCAGGATGATTATTAACAATCTCCCTGCGGGCCTCTCACTCGACTGGTTGGCGTCGGGGCTGGCCAGGCAGGGTGTCGGATTAGTCCCGCTATCGACATTCGCGCGTACCGAACGCGGTTTCGATACCGGAAGAAAGTCTTTCCGCCTGACGCTCGGCGGAACCGACGATGCCGTGACCCTTGTAAAGAAGACGAGGCGCGTTCTAATTGATCTGAACAGGATGATTGCGGAAGAAGCGGCCAATTATAATCGAAGGCACTTCCAACACAGAGAGCTTAACCATCGAAGACAGGTCAACATTATTGACGGCACAGACCGGTGGAGAGAAATTGAGTCCGCTATTCGTGCGAACACTGGCAATCTGGTAAGAGAGTTTATACGTAGATTCGACCTGCAGGCGGACGACGAACTTCACAGGAGAAGGATCGATGAGGATTTTCTCCCTTCCCGGTTAGCCGTCTTCAGGACGAGACTCGAAGATCGGCAGAGAATAATAAATGAGAAGGCCAACCTGTATCTCTCCGGCGACCCGGCTGCGAAAGAACTTCTGGAAAAGGAATTCTATAAAGACGATTTGTCAAGACGGAAGGAAGCATTCCGTAAGAGACTCTTCGACCGCACCGTACATCCGACCCAGATGTACTCTTTGCAGACTGAGCTGCTGTTCGAGAAGCTCACGGACGCAGTCTTTCACAAGAAAGAAATCGCCGACCGGTTCTATAGAAACCTGGGGACCGAACTCGTCAGGGAATATTTCGGGTTGAACGTTCCCATTGTGTCGAGCCAGGAGCCCGATGAATTGCTGCTTGATCTGGGTACCATGATCGCCGTCGAGAATTATCTCAGCCTTCATTCTGACGGCCAATATGAGACCTTTCTTTCCTTCTGGGGAGATTGGGACGGCAGCAACAGGCCTTCCGGACAGGGACACAGCCTCGCAGGCGCAGTTCTGATCGAGAATGTGGCTCGTCAGGCACGAATAATCCAGTTGCTGCTGAAATCCGATTCAGACGTCCGGATCGACGAACGGCTGCTGACCGAAATCGAAAAGCTCCCTGATAACAACAAGAAATTCTCGGCCTTGCTTTCGACGATCACGCGCCTTACCCATCAACTCGAGAAGAGATATCGCGGCACGCTCCCCGTCAACATGCGACCGGGGAAATTCCGAAATGTAGGGATGAAGCTCCACGTAGCAAAAGACCCGTTGACATCCCTGTGGCAGCACAACGATCATCTTGAACGGGAGATGCTCGATCTTCGCAAGAGACGGAGAGATACGCTGGAGTATTACTTTTCGCTGAACAAGCAGCTGAGAAAGACCATCCATTCGCTGATTCCCAGGGTCGTAGAGAACCTGTCGAATCCGGACCTCCTGCTTGAAGCAAGTCAATTCCGGGATTTGCTGAAGCGGTTCGTGGTCACTCCACGCATTCACCAGAAACTCGTCACGGCGCAGGATCAATTCGCCATCGACACGACTGTCCACAATATCAATGAGATAAACGAGCTGTCGGGCAAATACGGCAATCCCGGTCTGGTGCTCGCCCTGCAAGTCAGCATGACCACGAAGCCCGAAGCCTTGATTTCGCTGGAACGGAAACTGCGTTCGAAGCGCGAAGAGATTCTCCGCGAGAGAAGCGATAGTGAAATCCCCAACGTCTGGATCGTCCCTTTGTTCGAGGACATCGAATCAGTGAAGGGAATCAAGAACTATCTCAATAAGGTGTGGGATTACGCGTTTCAGAGCAGGAGGATGAACCAGGAGACCAGCGACAGGTTCTCCGAAATAATAACGGAAATCTTCGTAGCCGGATCGGACCTGAGCCAGCAAGTCGGTCAGGCGATGGGAATGACCCTTTACCTCGAGTCAAAGTATGAATTGCTGACATGGCTGAGTTCGCACGGACTTATCGGCAAGCTCAGAATGAAACTGGGCAGCGGCGAGCCCATGCAGCGACAGGGCGGATACTACTCGCCCGTATCCGGAAAACGGCTGTTCGTCGACGACGACGACTCTGCCCGAAGATTCTCAAACTACCTTCAGGCCTCTACGCGGCGCAGCACTTTCTACGCGACGACTCCACTCATGGGAGTCTTCGCATCCGGCGACCTGAGAACATTCCAGAGCAACCTGTTTGAAAAATGCCGCCAGCTCCCTGTGGAAGAGCTGTCTCAGCTTATACACCATATCCGGAAGGCACAGGATTTCTACGAAAGCGAGGCGTTCAGGGCGAGCGAACCGCTCTCCGAAACAAGACTCCAATTCAGAACCCGCGGCCTGCAGGAACTTGAACGGCTTACGATCGGCAGGCACGACAAGATTTTCGATAAATTCCTGGAGATTCACAGGGACAATTTCAGGCAGATACTCTACGGCAGAGAGGAAGATATTATAGGCATTCACATCATCTCCTACTTCATCGGGAGAACGACGCCTCCTCTCAGGGACCGGCCCACAGCCCGGCCGGGACAAGAAGCGGGACAAGGTGCAGGCGAAGAGATAATTCAGAGGATTGCCGGTACTATCCCGCTTTCCAAGTACGGCAGCCTGCTTCGCGCAATTTCCCATAATCAGGCACAGACGGTGGTCCTCGGCATAAACCAGCTGACTGCCGGACTCTTCCGCGCCCTCGACAATTTCTCCCAAATGGAATTCACGGAAGGTGAGCCTCTCACTCTAATTGCCGACCAGGTACTTCCCCGCCTTCCTGTGTACGAAATGCTCCACACCCTGCGGGTTTACCATGACGCTGATCTGACTTACATCGACAGGCTGGAAAAGGCCTTCCCTCCCGGCAATTCCGCCCTGACTGCGCTGCGAGAAGATATCGATCTAATGAAAAAGTACCTGCCGCTCTTTCAAAAGGAATTGCTGCGGAGGCACGGACTCGACGTGTCCGAGTTTTTCACCGGCGACGCCTTCATACCGCAACTCCTTCCGACTGTGAGACCCGATGTCGCGGTCCTGCTCCAGCAGAATTTCTTCAATACGGATACCGATTGGCTTCAATCACAAATAGGTCCGGGCATAAGTGCCAAATGGCTGGAAGAGGTCGAGAAGTTATTGAAAGTACCGGTGGAGGTTGGCTCCTTGAGGACAAAGATCTGGCAGCTTCTTGAGAAGCCGGTATTCCAACGGGTTGCGAGCTTCTCTGAGCTTGCGACCGCTCTTAATTCATTGTCGTCGTCCGAATTGCAGAAGGAGTATTTGTTCAGCCCGAAGAGAATAAAGATACCGCCTCAGTTAGCGGCGCCCAATCTTAACGACAGCATGCAGGAATTTCTTTCGGCTTCCCTCGACTATTTGACCACGATATCGAAATCGATGGTTGAAGTGCCGGTGAACATAATCCGTGCGCTCAGAGAAGTCGAGACAATAATTAAAATTGAGGAGCAGGCGCTGGAGCCGAAACAGCAGGACCTTCTGAGATTTTACCTGATACAAATCGCCAGGTTGACAGGCGAAAACGGATAGGAAATTCTCCCGGCACGTCGCACAATAGTTTCCGGCAAATGACCTGACATCGACTGACGCGCTAAAAGACCGCACAAGTAAACTGCGAGACCGACGATTTGTCTCTAAGCTGCCGCCAGATCAACGGTCCAGAACCGCATCATTAACGAGTTGAAAATGGACCGGAGAATCCATCGGTATTTAGAGAAGAACAACGTTTTCCTTTATGCCGGGCGCCGTGAAGGAGATGTGAGTCGGGAAAGGAAATGGTGCTGCAAGCTGTCGCGACCAGATTGATGGGTTGTCCGTCGTGTTCTCAAACCCGTTATTGGCGAAAAGCTGCCGACAGGCAATGTTCGCGTCGGTAAGTAGCAATATCCCCTCCATTGTCGATTCATTTTCCAGGACAAGCTGGCTTGCCAGAAAGGCCATGAAGGATTCCTCGATGTTCAAGCCGAGAGCTCGACAACTCATCACCATGTGTTCGATACGGTTTCCATTCACCCATGCCGCGCCGATCAATCCGTATTGCGTGAAGCGATCCTCCGCCTGCAGGACATAGAGACGCTCGCCGGCGGCAAAGTTCCTTTGGCATTGCTCCAATGTGTAGCGCTCGCTTCTGGTGTTGAACTGGTTGGTTTTGTTGAACAGTTCAAGAGCCCGGCCCATATGCACGTCACTGGTATCATGAAGGATCGACACAGCCACATGAAGATGGAGGGATTGGAGGAACTCTTCGTGCGACAGTTTCCTGCGGACAGATTCACGCTCCAATTGAGCCTGCACCATCTCGGTTTTCCGACTGGATTCCCGCGTGATTATCGGTTGTTGGGTCTCCGAGGCCCAGAGAAGAATTCTTTTCAAATAGTAAAGATGACTTCCCAATACGCGCACGTCCGGCATTCCTGCCTGAATCAATGCGCGTTCCACGGGGTTGTCGTCAATCATTACAACATTCTTCGGAAGGATGTTCACTTCCCGAATAATTTCGGCGAGGTTCTCCACCTTGCTGCAAAAATTGATCCTGTGAATTGCAAAATCCGAAAGAGCGATCTGGCCCTGGACTATATCATTCCACTTTCCTCGGATGAATTGTTCGTCGTTCTTGCTGACGATCGCCAGCAGAATGCCGCGCTTTTTTAGATAGAGAAGCGTCTCCATGAATCCCATGGGCCACCCCTCGATGGCTCCCAGCGTTCCGTCAGCTGCTACTCCGCGCCACAAAGTATCATCGAGATCAACAGCGACCAACTTAACGATATCCTGTTGTTTGAGTGTACGATGCATTGCAAAGATCTCATAAAGCAGCGCCTCGAAAAATTCGACCCAGCGGGCGGAATAATGATGCTGCATCGGGGGGGGCGGCTCGAGGCGGTTCAGGTCGTGGTCGTGGTCGCCGTCGCTCAACGTCGTCCCATGTGAAAATGACCACACCCCGTCGTCCTGGACGGCTTTCTTGCCAATGCCGCTTGAAATCTGGTCGACGTCCACAAAGTACGCGTTTTCTCTCCTGCCAACCTCGGAAGCCAGGAACATGTTAAGCCGTTCCATGAAGTACATGATGTTGCGGAGATCGTATCGCGGCTGCAATCGCCCCAGCGGATTCTGCTGTGGTACCATAAATCCGAGCACGAATGTCAAGAGCTTGTATTCCGTGTTCAACTTCATGACGTTGGCCAAATAGCGGGCAAGGTAATCCTGAGTCTGTGCCAGGAATTCTTCGTGGCTCTCGACGTCATCCGGCAGTTGGAAGTACGCATTTCCCAAGATAGATCGCAGAGGGAGGTGGATGATCTGAAAATCGTATCGCGATATTGTTTCCTGCGGAATTTCAGGAAAGGGGTCGAAATTGTTAAGCAGAATAAAGTCACCGCTGAATTCAGGATTGATAATCGAGGCGACCTCAGGAAACGGCTGTGCAAGGCAACCTCCAACGACCAGAAATCGCAACGGTTGATCCGGGGTCAGTTGGAGATCAATGGGTGTCCGGTAGCGTGGACCGTTGTGTTGCACGAAAAGGTCTTCACTTACCTCAGTGAATCTAGGTGTACTCGAATGGTCTTTGATCACACTAACCGTGCAAGTCATGTAATATTCAATCTCTCTTGGGTTACTTTTTCACAGTCACAACATAGATATCGGATATAATTAAACGCACTTTAGGGCGATCTCAGGAAAAGGCTCATCAACACGCGATTTCGGATTGCACTTCGGATTTCACCTCGATCGTCCGGAGAACGTTGCCTGGCAGACTGTCGAAAGAGATATTATTGGGTCAAGAATGTCCCAATCTCCACGATGGATGCAGCACATGCCGGGACTGAGGACCTTTGGCGGATCCCGATTCTCACACCAATTCTTTCCCTCCCGCACAGCCCGCATTCGAACTGTAATGTGACGTGGTTTATACAGAAATCATTCGAAAGTCGGGCCACAATATCCTTTCGCAGTTCAGTAGTATCCCTCACTGCGACTTCCGGCCCGACATCCACATGCGTCTCGAAATGCAGGTGCGATGCTCTGATGTTGATGTTATCCGCGGAATCGCGGCAAAGGAGAAATGTTCCGAGCAGGTTCGCAATGAGTCCGAACCCTCCTACGATCATCATCAAGCCCGCTTCGACGTGCGCCGGGTGGACAAGGTGCACCACGGCCTCCTTCATCAGAAAGAGGCTTACGATTATCAGAAGAACGGAATTGAATATTGCCGCAAGTATCTGCGCGCGTTTCAGGCCGAATGTGTTCATGTTCCATTTATTGCCCTCTTGACATGGTAAACCTCAGTGAAAACACTGAACCGCAAGATCACGAAGGAAAAGCACAAAGATCGCAAAGAAACATATTTCTTAGTGTCCTTTGTCCGCCTTTGGCGAGATCTCGTACACAACGCTGTGGCGAGACGGACGTAAGACCTTTGTGTCCTTGCGGTAAGAAAACGTTGTCGTTCCTCATGTTCACCTGTGTGCAACTCTCTTCAGTTGAGGAATATTTGAAGTTGCAACGTTCCACCATAGTTGCTATGGTCACTGACATTCTGTGCCCGCCCGTCGACCATGACTTTGAATCTCTGACCGTTGAAGAAATGTGAATAACCGACAATGTACCATGGCGCATTGGCATACGATGTGTTGACCACCTGAAGCTTCTCGGTGGAAAGTACAACCGCGTTCAGGCGATCGAAGTCATAACCTCCGAACACATAATAACCGTAGTTTCGCTGGCTCTCCAGATCAGCCTGAATATATTCACCCTGGATTTCCCATTTGCTGGACTTAAGATGTGACTCGAGTCCCCAGCGAAAGTCAGTGCCGCTGAATGTCTTGCCGCTTCCAAGAATGCTTGGGAAGGAGAGGTCTCTCTTGTCCCGGTAGGCAACTGAAAAGCCGTTAGTCCAGGAAAGATTGCCGGTGAAGCGAATGTCGTAGGTTGTCCTGTTGGTATAAAGGAATTGCCTGTCTTCATTAGACTTCGTGTTTCCGCCGTTGCCGTTGTATATGCCAAAGCTAGTGTGAAAACCGGATTCCTTCGGTTCGAGCACGAATTCCGCGCCTATGTCACGGGCATAAGTGTCGCCGGATGGAATGAGAGAGTTGACGACTGCGGCTCTTTCAATGAGCGGGATGAACGCATCGCCCTGCTGTCTCTCGAGGGCGAAGTCTGGAACAAACTGCCCACCTCGCACAAAGCCAAATGGGAGTTTGTATTCGGCATAGACGTCCTGGAGCATGAACGTGCCGCTCGTCTGGTATCTAAAGATTCCCTGCATGCGGAAAGAGAAGTTGGTAACGTCCGGCACAGGTCCGTCTATCCACAACTTGGCTCTGCGTATTGAGAAGCCGGCGTTGGAGTGAAAGTCATCGGAGAAACGAGTCTGAAGGTATCCACCCCATTCGGTCTTCGACTGAGAAAATGACGCCCGCGTGAACGAGAATACGAGGAGTAGCGCCGCCACAAAATATCCAATGTTGAAGAATCTAACATCAAAGGACACGAAGTGCCGCCTTGTCGCGGATACCGCACCACGCGGTGCGGCATCTCCCGACCAAAATATGGTATATGTCGTGATCCCGCAAAGCGTTGACCGCACATTCCTCTTGTGATAATAATGAGCGGGCACATTCCGCGAAGGTCGCAAAGGAATGAGGGATAACATAGGAATCCCTCTGCGGGAATACTTCGCGCTCTTTTCAGCCAGAGGCTGATGCGCCTCTGTTGCAGCGCTCAAGGTTTTTGGTCCGGCTGAAATTGAAGATGACACCGTAATTTTTTTCATAACATTTCCATTGACAATTTTAGTTTCAATACCGGTCAAATAACCGCAAGAAGTTTCAGCAAGAGCTGGGCGGATAGCGCCCACATCAAGAGTCCGAGTCCGGCCTTTATCATCCGGGGCTTGACACTCAGACTGAATCTCGCACCTAAATTCCCCCCGATGAGTACGGCGAGGCCCGTTGCCGCAATCAAAGGATAATCGAGACGATGGGAAGCCATGTGACCCATGATTCCCGCGAGTGCAGAAAAGGATATGATCAAATGGGATGAACCCGCAGCGGATTTCGTCGGGTACTTCATGACGTAGGTCATGAAAGGTACGATCAAAATGCCACCTCCGACTCCTAATAAACCAGAGATGACGCCGACAACGAGACTGAAAATCACGATGAACACATACATCATGGTTGACACACTTTCCGGACGTTTTTCATCTCCCCTTGCTTTCTCCCAATAACCATAGATCATACGCGCGCCTACAATTATCAGAAAGAAAACGAACAGCCATAACAATAGGGACTTATTGACATACTTGGACCAGACTCCGCCGGCAAAGGCGCCAACCACGATTCCGGGCACAAAAGCGAAAGAAGCTTTCATGTCAATCATCTTGTTCTTGTAAAAGACATAACCCGCAGACAAAGATGTGATTAAATTCAGCACGAGAGAGCTTGATATGGAAATCAGCATTGCATAGCCAAGGAGAATCAGCACAGGTGAATAAACTGATCCTCCACCCTGTCCGAACATCGAAAACACAAAGGCAATGACAAACGAAAACACTATCGCGAGCAAAAGCGCATTATGTAGTTCCATGGTAATTAGTTCTTTCGCTCAGAATGGCAAGTAGATAACATGTTCATCTTCTGTATGTCCTGAGCATTTCAGGCACACGAGCTTGCCGTCCTTGACCCTCAGGTATCGCTCGAATACATAGTCACCGCACGCGCTGCACTTCGCCTTGTTGAAGGAACCAGGCACTGGTTTGAACTTGAAGTCGGGGAGACGCTCGATCTTGAAGAGATCTTCTTCGGTCGCATCGAGTACCATGTCAACTACTCCTTGCGCAACGCTCACAGGAACCTTTGATGGTTCGACTCCCTGCTTCCTGAATTTGAAAAACTCATGCGTACCTAACTTATCCATGAACTCGTTCCTGAAAAGAATACGGACAGCACCCTTGGCAGGGTCGTAGAATGTGGCCGCAACCTTACCGAAGTAAAGTTTGTGCATCTGTCCTTTTCCGAAAGTCGCGGATGTCGAAGCCTGGATACCGTCCTGCATGCAGCCCTGCGGATGACCAACGCCCATCTCTGAAAAGACAAACATATCGTGGTCGTAGCATTTTTCTCTTCCCAACTCCCTCATTGCGACAACGCCCATTCTGTACCCCATCACTGAATAGGGGCACTTATGGCCGTGAAATTCGAAAAGCCACCCGGGTACTTTGAATCCGCCATCGCGAGGTTTTCCCAATTGAGTCGGGATCTTCGACACTTCATTCAACATATTAGTTCTCCTTTTTTAGCTATAAAGTAAGTGCCCACTTACATAATCAAGTAAATTTTTTTACTTTGATTTCATTAGCGCACGTTCGAGAAGACATATCATCTTCTTACAGAAGTTCTCAGTGTTGACGCCGAGCGGATTGAGTACAAGCTCGATGTTAAGAGAAATCGGAATTCCCATGTAAAGCGTCGCGACATTTTCCACCTGGAGCGAGCTGTCCCATTCACCGCCGGCTATACCATCCTGAATGATCTTTTTTGCCAGCTGCTTCTGTGTGTTCAACACGTTCAGCATTCGAGATTTCAGCTCTGAATCATTGGAGTGTGCCGCTTCCGAGAAGAGAAGCATTGTAATCCCTTTATTTTCAATCAGATAGCTCACATGAACGCAGAGAAATCTGAAGAGCCGGTCTTTGGAGGATGCATCGGACATTGCGACGGTCTGGAGTGACTTCATCAGCACTTCTTCGACTCCGTCGACAATCGAGAGGATCATTTCGCGCTTGGATTTGAAATGACGAAACAGCGCACCTTCGGTCACGCCGACTTTCTCGGCGAGCTTACGCGTAGAGAGATTGTGGAGCCCTTCGGTATCAACGATCTCGAGAAGAGCCTTCTTGATCTCTTCCTGCCTCACCTCTGTCGGTTTCCTTTCCATATCCTCTTTTCTCTTGCTTTGTAAGTGATTACTTGCTAAGCTAACGCGAAAGAAACGAGATGTCAAGTCAAAAACTCGTCGCGGAGAATCCGGCAGCAGAGAATTGCACGCTGACTGAGCTGAAGAAGACTGATTCTCACAGATTTGGAAATAAAATGGCCCAAGGACGGGTGGAATTCTTGTCCTTGCCGGTCCTAACCGAATGCTCTGTGCGCAGAGAACCATTCAATCAACGGTGCATCATATTCAGGATGTCGGATTCATACGAATGGAATTCTCAGAAAAAGGTCGTTCTCAGCTTCGCGCTATGGAACATCTCGGAAATATTCATCTTAGCAAGCGGCAACCAGGAAGGTGCGACACTTGCGGCCCAGATACTTTACAGAATCATCTTCATCATACCGGCAATATATGTTGTATCCGCTTACCACTTCCCGAGAGACGTCTCCAGCGTCACCAACAGCGCAGTCTTTTACGCCGCTGTTTTCATAATACCGATGGAGTTTCTGGTATCATCTTTCCCACATTTTCATATCGAACTAATCTCCCTTTCCAAATCTGGAACCGTTTACTTCTACCGGATAGTGACACACCGGGACTTCCAGTCCATATCTCTGCTTGCAACTTTTTTCTTATATCTCGTTTGGGGATTGCTGGTAATGGTAAGGAAGATCCCGCGGTTAGCCCATGATAATAAAAAGCTAAGACGTATTCGAGATATTTATGTTACACAGCACTAGTGGACGTAACCTATCCACCTTACTTTGCTCCTCCGACTGACGCATCCGGAATTTGCGATTGCTGTTTCAGCTCCCTTCCTCTCCAGAGATAGTAAATCACCGGATACACCATGAGCTCGAGCAGCACGCTTGTGACGATACCACCAACCATCGGGGCGGCGATTCTCTTCATCACATCGGCTCCCGCACCCGTCGCCCACATGATCGGCAAGAGTCCGGCAAGGATCGCGGAAGCTGTCATCATCTTCGGGCGTACTCTTCTGACGGCGCCCTCGTGGATGGCTTCCTTCAGATGCTCGAACGTGAACATCTGACCCGCGGCTTTCATCTTGTCGTAGGCTATGTCGAGATAAAGGAGCATGACAACCCCTGTTTCCGCATCGAGGCCGGCAAGCGCTATCATTCCCACGGCTACGGCAACGCTCAGCTGATAACCAAGTATATAAAGAAGCCATACTGCACCGACTAAGGAGAACGGAACTGCGAGCATAACGATAAATGTCTTCGTGGCCGATCTCGTGTTCAGATATATTATCAGAAATATGAGGAGGAGAGTGGCAGGTATTACGTAAGCCAACGTTTTGGCGGCTTCCTTCATAAACTCGTATTGTCCGCTCCAAGTTATGAAGTAGCCGTTCGGGATTGTCAGGTGTTTTGCCAGGTACTGCTTGGCTTTGCTCACATACCCGCCGATATCAGACGTATTCGCATCGACATAGACGTAGATAGTCGGGACGGCACCTTCGGTCCGAATAAACATCGGGCCATGATGAATTATCATCTGTGCAACGTCACCGATAGGAATCTGAGCACCGCTCGGTGTAGGGATCAGTACCCGCTTCAGCTCCTCAGGATTATCTCTCTGTTCGAGCGCATAACGAACATCTATCGGGTAGCGTTCAATTCCGGAGACTATCTGCCCGACAGGCATGCCGCCCATCGCCATCTCTATAACGTTCTCGATATCCTGAACGCTCAGGTCGTATCTGGCAGCCTCAAGCCTGTCGATCTTGAAATCGATATAGTTTCCGTAACCGACACGTTCTGCAAAGGCGCTCTGAGTCTCCGGAAGCTCTTTGAGCAGCGTTTCTATCCTTTCTCCGATTGCCTGGAGCGAGTCAAGGTCGGGGCCGAGTACCTTGATGCCGATCTGGCTCTTGATGCCCGTACTACTCATGTCGACGCGATTCTTTATGGGCATGGTCCACACGTTTGAGAGTCCGGGTACCTGCAGCGCGTCGTTAAGAGCGGCCTCGAGCTTATGCGGGGTCATCCCCTTCGGCCATTCAGACTCGGGCTTTAGATTCACGGTCGTTTCGAACATATCCAGACCCGCAGGATCCAGCGGCGTATTCGCCCTTCCCGCCTTGCCGAATACAGTCGTCACTTCAGGAAACTTCTTTATGATCTTGTCTGTCATTTCAAGTGTCTGCCGGGCCTGTGTGATTGAGATACCCGGAAATGTGGAGGGCATGTAAAGTAGTGTCCCTTCCCAGAGAGGAGGCATGAACTCCGATCCCAACTTCATGTATGGATAAACTGTAGCCATCAGAAGAACGAGCGCAGTTCCGAGGACCCACCATTTAAACTTCAATACGAAATTCAGAACAGGCGTGTAGAGTCTCATAAGTATTCTGTTGATAGGGTTCTTTTCTTCGGGCGGAATCTTGCCTCTGATAAAATATCCCATCAGAATCGGGACGACGGTTATGCCGAGAAGCGCCGCAGCCGCCATCGAATACGTCTTGGTGAATGCAAGGGGCTTAAACATTCTGCCGGACTGGCCCGTCAGTGCGAAGACGGGTATGAACGAGACCGTGATGACGAGAAGCGAGTAGAATAACGACGGCCCGACTTCTTTAGACGATTCTGTGATGAGTTTCCATCTGTCGGTCTTTCCATCGTCTGCTTCGATGTGTTTATGTGCATTCTCGATCATAATTATCGCCGAATCGACCATAGCTCCAATGGCAACGGCGATGCCTCCCAGCGACATGATATTGGCATTAAGGCCCTGAAGCCTCATGACTATGAATGCCATCAGTATCGCGGTCGGAAGAGTGAGGATTGCGACAAATCCGCTTCTGAAGTGGAACAAGAAGAGGAGGCAGACAAGCGCGACGATAATCGATTCTTCAATGAGTTTATCCTGAAGTGTATTGATCGCCCTATGTATCAGGTCGGCGCGGTCATAAACCGGGACAATCTGGACATCCGGTGGAAGCCCCTGCTTCAGCTCAGCGAGTTTCTTCTTTACGCCGTCGATCACCTTGAGTGCGTTTTCTCCGTATCTCATTTCGACAATTCCGCCGACGACGTCGCCTTCCCCGTCCAGGTCTGCCACGCCCCGGCGGGCCGCCGCGACAATCTGGACGTCCGCAACATCACCGAGAAGAACCGGTGTGCCGCTGGAGAAATCTCTGTTTAAGAACGGCGCGAGGGCGGACTGTCCGGGCGAGCCGTTAGGCATGTTGGTTTGCGGTGACTCCCCGCCGCCAGACATGCCTGAACTGCCTCCACCTCCGGTAGATTGCGACCGTCCCAATGCCTTCGAATCCAGCGGATAAAATTTTCCGCCTTTAGCGACTCCGAGCGGAATATCCTTCATATCGTCGAGGCTCTTGATGTAACCGAGTCCTCTTATCATCAGCTCGTATCCGGCGTGATCTATCACCTCACCGCCGACGTCGTTGTTGCTCTGCTTAATGGCATTCACTACCTGCACGGGCGAGATATGGTACGCAAGCAGCTTCCTCGGGTCCAGCGTCGCCTGCCATTCCTTGACAAAGCCGCCGACGCTTGCTACTTCAGCCACACCCGGGACTGTGGATAGCCCGTATTTCAAATAGTAATCCTGAATCGATCTTAAATCGCCGAGACTTCTCTTGTTCGACTTAAGAGCATACTCGTAGACCCAACCGACCGGTGTTGCATCTGGACCCAGCTGCGGAGTCACCCCAGGGGGCAGCCTTTTGGCGGCATAATTCAGGTACTCCAGAACTCTGCTTCTCGCCCAGTACAGGTCGGTGCCATCCTTAAAGATTATGTACACGAGCGAAAAACCGAAGTACGAGTAACCGCGAACGACTTTCGCCTTGGGTAATGAGATCAGCGAGGAAGTAAGAGGATAAGTTACCTGGTCCTGCACGACAGTCGGCGACTGGCCTGGATATTGGGTATAGACAATCACCTGCACGTCGCTTAAGTCGGGGATCGCATCGACAGGGCTTGTAGTCAGCGAGTAATAGCCTGCCGCCAGAACGAACAGCAGAAGTACAATTACAATGAACCGGTTCTTAATGGACCATTCTATTATTCTTGCCAGCATGTCAGTGCTCCTGTCCGGTCGAAGACCCGTGAGTGGTCGTGTCGTGCGACATGTCCATACCGGGCATGCTCATGTCCATGCCTTCCATCGTGTCTTTCTTGGGCTTCACTGCTTTCTTCTTCGTATTAGGGGAGGTGTGGCCTGACATATCCATTCCCGGCATGTTGCCTACATTTATACCTTTGTCCTCGCTTCCGGACTTCTTCGCCGGTGTAGGCATATTCTCCATGGAAGAAGAGTTGTCCTCTTCAGCAGGTGCTGCTGATGAAGGAGGCATCGACATTCCGGGCATGTTCGACATTGCCGCACCCGCAAATTTCAAATTCGCATCGGAGTCGATGAGGAATTGTCCGGAAGTCACTATCGTGTCGCCCACGTTGAGTCCGTCTGTGACTTCATAATATCCGCCCGCGTAGGCGCCAAGTTTCACCTGCCTTATTTCAAATCGACCGCCGCCGAGTGCAACGGCAACGACCTGCCGAAGCCCGGTATTGATCACAGCCTGAGAAGGCACCGCAATAGCGTCGTAACTGACAGGCGAATGAATTGCGACATTGACATACTGTCCGACCTTCATCACCAGGCCGGGATTGTTCAGCGGAATTCTCACCTTGACGCTTCTCGCGGTCACATCGACTTCCGGATACACAAAATCGACACGCCCGTTGTACGATTCGGAATTGCTGTAGGTGACAGTCGCCGGAGAGCCGAGTTTCAGGAACGGCATATCTATCTTAAACACATCCGCAAGAATCCAGACATGATAGAGGTCTGCAACCTTGAACAAAGACTGTCCCTCAGATATCTTCTGTCCCTCGAATACATCCTTTTCAAGGATGACGCCGTCGCTCGGAGAATAGATTGTGACCCTGTCGATTACTTTTCCCGTCGATTGCAACTTATCTATTTCACCGTCACTCATCCCGAAGAATCGTAGACGTTCGCGAGCGCTGTTAATTAGCGTGTTCGAAGAAGTGACGGTATTACCGCTGACGGAAGCGAAGCTGACTGCCTGCAGGAACTCCTGCTCGGCAGCTATGAGCTCGGGGCTGTAAATCACAGCCATGGGCTCCCCTTTTCTCACTTCCATACCGGTGTAGTCGAAATAGAGCCGGTCGATCCATCCGCTGACACGCGTGTTTATGTCGCTGATGCTCTTCTCGTCCGGTACAACGACTCCGTAAGTATTGATGGTCCGGATGAGTCTTCTGCGTTCCACCGGCGCTGTAACAACACCGATGTTCTGAATCATCGCAGGATCGATCCTAATGACGTCCTGGCCGCTCTCTCCTTCATCAGCGTACATCGGTACCAGATCCATATCCATCGTCGGGGATTTGCCGGGATGGTCGAAATGAACCGTGGGGTTCATCGGGTCGTACCAGTAAAGGACTTTTCTCTCTCCCTTCACTCG
>JAJYOS010000597.1 GCA_021796055.1 Bacteroidota bacterium | reverse complement strand
CTCAAGCCTCCGTGATGTCAGCCACGAAACCCTCGATGCGTTCAAAGATGAAATGGACGCTGTAATTTATAAGCGGTGCAAATACGTGCTTGAAGAAAATGCCAGGGTTGATGATGCGTGTCGGCATTTGCGTGAAAATGATTACGAGAGTTTCGGAAGATTGCTCTACAAATCCCACGAAGGCTTGAGGGATCAATTCCAGGTAAGTTGCAGGGAACTCGACATTCTGGTTGAATCCGCCTCCGCCGCAGACGGTATTTTCGGATCCAGGATGATGGGAGGCGGCTTTGGCGGCTGCACATTGAACCTCGTTCGGTCGGACGCTGTATCCACGTTTGGCGAGCACATCCGCGCAGCATACTCCAAAAAGACCGGGAAGGTGCCGCAGATTTACGAGTGCGGATTAGCTGCTGGAACTGAGATCGTTCCTAATTTCGACGCAGCCGATTGAGTATTCCGGTGTCGTTACCGATACTCCATGAAATGCGATCAGCTTTCGCACACCGGTCCTACAGGCACCCACATGACTTTCTGACCATCAGTTCCGTCTGGACTATCAGTTTTCTCCCAGCTTTCTCCTTGCCCTCGATCTCTCTGATGAGGGCCTCAGCTGCGGTTTTACCTATCTCATATGCCGGCTGTTTAATCGTGGTAAGCGGGCTTGAGGCAAGTTCCGCTCTCACGTCGTCTGACATCCCGACGATGGCTATATCCTGAGGGATCCGCAGTCGATGTTCCTGAATAGCCTTCATAGCACCGAAAGCAGCCGGATCGTTCACAGCCACGACAGCATCGGGTCTTTCCTGGGGAGGGAGTTGCAGAAGCCTTTCCATGGCAAGGTACCCGCCTTTTTCGTGGAATCCCGATTGGACGACCAGCTCAGGCCTGAAAGTCAAATTGCTCCTGGCAAGGGCTTTTTTGTAGCCCCTTGTTCGTGCCTTACCAATCGAAACGACAGATGGACCGCTTAGATGTGCAATAGCTTTGTAACCGTGACCGATTAAATGTTCGGTTATTCTCGCGCAGCAGTCTTCGTCATCAATGCTAACGCAGGTCGCGCCTATATTCTGGACCACACGATCGAAAAACACTATTGGCACGCCGAGTCGAATGGCCTCTTCGTAGACGGCATGACTGGTCACTGTCTGGGCGGTCGAAATAAGCATGCCATCGACGCGCTTCGATTCAAGTGTATTTATCGCGTCTTGTTCGCGGTTGTAGTCCTCTGCCGAATGAGTCAGTATCAAATGATACCCAGCCGAATACGCAGCGTCTTCAATACCCCTAATCACCTCGGGGAAGAAGGAGTGACTAATTTCGGGCACAACCACACCGATGGTCTCCGTTCTGCTGAGTGCGAGACTACGCGCGATATGGTCGGGAGTGTATCGATATTTCCTGGCGGCGTCGACAACCCTTTTCCTTGTTTTCTCATCGACATTCGGTCGGCCGTTCAGAGCGCGGGAAACCGTCATAGCGGAAATTCCCAGCCTGGCGGCAATTGTCTCCGCCGTTACCCGCTTGCTCGTTCCCTTGGCATTTCTTCTTGGGCTCATATGTCTCTCACATTTGCTGCTGTGGTATACGATATTATATACAAGATAGCACTTTGACCAGTAAAAGTCCTGAGGGAATCTGTGATTCCAAACTCTCGCCTCCTATCAAGGTTGAGAAACACGAGGATGAATTGCAGGAGTTGATAAATATCCCGTTCAACACTCCTTATTTCCAGTTGAGTTCATTCTTCGTCTTCACCATCCATTGAATGGGTTTTGAAGTGTTTGTTGATTGGACCTAAATTATTCTTTGTACCTGTCGGCGCGCTCGGTCTGTCAGGTTATTCCTGTACAAACATTGCTCGCATAGTCGAAAGAAGAATCTGAAAATGAATCTAAAACTCCCAAACGACACCCACCGGAGATATAATCCCTTGACCGGCGAGTGGGTGCTTGTAGCTCCGGGGCGAATCAAAAGGCCGTGGCAGGGAAAAGTCGAAAGGCTTCCCGGGACATCACTTCCCGAGTATGATCCAGATTGCTATTTGTGTCCCGGCAACAAAAGGGCCAGCGGCAGCAGTAATCCCCCGTATACGTCAACCTACGTCTTCAACAATGATTTCAGCAGTCTCTCTCATGAGACCCATCCTTTTCAGCTGAACGAGAGGGGGATCATACGTGCGCAGGCCGAACAGGGGATTTGCAGAGTGATATGTTTTTCACCAAGACACGATCTGACTCTTGCAGAGATGAAATTGGAGGAGATCGGTGATGTGGTTAAAGTGTGGAAAGAAGAATATGAGGTTCTCGGAAGACTCGATGACGTAAACTATGTACAGATATTCGAGAACAAAGGTGAACTGATGGGGTGCAGCAACCCACATCCACATTGTCAGGTGTGGGCAGAATGTTCGATTCCCGTCGAACCCTACAAAGAGATTTTGCAGTTCAGGAAGTTCAAAGATGAAGCGGGGAAATGCATACTCTGCGAGTATCTTGACATCGAGTTGCGCGATAAGGAACGGGTAATCTCTGAGAACAAGGAGTTCGTAACTATTGTCCCTTTCTGGGCGTCATGGCCCTTCGAGGCGCTGGTATTGCCCAAACGACATATTGGTAACCTATCCTCCATGAGTGGCGCAGTCTTACATGAATTTGCCGCCGCTTTGAAGGACCTGACGGTGAGGTACGACAATCTTTTTGAAGTTTCGTTCCCTTATTCCTCCGGCATTCACCAGTCTCCGACCGATGGAGCCGCTCATGAGGAGTGGCACTTCCATATGCATTTCTACCCGCCTCTGCTAAGGTCGGCGACTGTGAAGAAATTTATGGTGGGGTACGAGATGCTGGCTAATCCTCAAAGGGACCTGACGGCGGAACTTGCCGCGGAAAGGCTCCGCTCTCTTCCCAAAACACATTATAAACTGAGAGAATAGGACTCTAGTAGGGGTTGTCCGGCCAAATGTTGGCGTTAACTGTGCATTTTAACTTCCTCATGACTAAATTAATGGAAATGTTTTTGACTCAAGAACTCAAGTGTCGCGCACCCACTAGAGGATTATGTACCCCCGGTGCCATGCAAATTGCTCTGTACGGAAACGGGGTAGAGGAGCGAGGTGACACCAACGGTCGAGTTCTTAAGGCCTCTCGATTAGGTTCAATCGGCAAAATCAAGACTTTCGCTCGAGAATAACTGGAAATAAAACTAAAGAAGGAGAAACATGATCTACTGCTTTGGTCTGAATGTCTCCCTGCTCTTGTTCGATTCCACCACTCTCCTTTCGCTAAATTGGGTCGACTCGCTCATAATTGCCCTCTATTTCGTGTTTGTATTGGGCATTGGATACTACCTGTTGCGATTCACCAAGACCGGCGAGGATTTCTTTCTCGCGGGGCGCAAGATGAGCTCATGGGTCGCCGGGCTTTCATTCGTCGCGGCTAACCTCGGATCGCTGGAGCTTATGGGTTGGGCGGCATCCGCATACCAGTACGGCATCCTCGCGACTCACTGGTACTGGATCGGTGCTATTCCTGCCATGCTGTTCCTGGCAATAGTTATGATGCCCTTTTACTATATCAGTAAGACTCATTCTGTTCCCGGGTATCTGAAGTTACGGTACGGCGAGGGAGCCAGCATGCTCTCGGCAGTCTCATTCGCGTTCATGACGGTGTTGATGAGCGGCATCAATATGTTCGCGATGGCGCTGGTGATGAAGGTGGTTCTCGGCTGGAGCATCGACTTCAGCATATGGGTCTCTTCACTTACCGTGATGGTCTACGTCGTCCTCGGCGGACTCCTCTCGGCGATTTTCAATGAGGTACTTCAGTTCATGCTCATATGGTTGGGCGCTCTCATCATCCAGGCACTGTTCA
>JAJYOS010000596.1 GCA_021796055.1 Bacteroidota bacterium | reverse complement strand
CACCACAGTGAATGTGATTCCACCTTCCGTCGCAATCGGCTTGGTGAAAAGGTTCGTCAGGCCAAGTCCGAACAGTACCAGGAACACGAAAGTAAGTCCTATCGGGACCTCGAATTTCCCAATCATAAGATTGGGCGGTACCTTCCATTCCCGCGGTGACTTGTCCTTATATCTAAGCACAAGGATTGAGAAAGTGGTCATGACAAATGTCCAAACGACACCGAACGCGTATGCTTCGCCGAGGAGAAAGACGTCGCCGCGACTTCCGATTATCAGAAGGAGCTGCAGGATCGCAAGCAAGTTTATAATCCGGTAAGAGGTGCCGTAGCGCTTGTGAGGCCTCCGGAACCATTCGTGCAGCACTCCGTCCTCTGCGACCCGGTTCAAGACACTGTTTGCACCGATGAGGGAGGTGTTGACCGCACCGGCCAGGATCAGGAAGCCCACGACCACAACGAACATCTGAAGTGCGAGGAGAGCCGCGTGAGGACCGATCAGGTTCATTGCGAGGCCGCTTAGAGCGTTATCGTTGTACTTGCCCATTAGGTCCTGCTGAGGTATGATCATCGCACCGAATAGAGAGTTGAGTCCGGTAAAGACGAAGCTGAACACAAACATTATGAGAGCGGTTTTCTTCAGGTTGGACAATTTCGGCGACTCGATTTCCCTGTAGACCTGGGCAAGGGTTTCCTCACCGCTGACCGCTAGGATTGAATGTCCCATTCCGACGATTACACCTACAAAGCCGATAGTCTTCAGCCAGTCAACGCCCTTGAGCCAACCGAGAGCATCGGGGGACAAATTTACAGTGAAGGGCGGCAGCTTTACCCCGCGGACCGCGATAGTTGCCACGGACCAGACGAAAAGTAATACACAGAGCACCCCTGTGATCTGGAAGATTCTCAGAGCCTTCTCGCTCGATTCTTCTATGCCGATGATGTTGTTCCGCCAGAAATATAGCTCGATCAACACAGCGGCCCCGACCGCCACCAGGTTGCCGGGTACCTGCACGTTCGAGCCCGCAGAATGAAGGACGGAGTTGATCATTCCTTCAAGGTACTGGCCGGCGGAGACCGCACTGATGGGAGCTGTAATCAGGTAATCGAAAACCAGGGCAGAGACTGCCAACTTCGCAAAACCACTCCCCAGGGTTTTCTTCACGACTCTGTAGCTTCCGCCGCGAACGAACATGCTCGACGATTCTATATATACTGCCCTGATGCCGTAGGCAAACAGCATCACGAAGAGGATGAACCACGGCGCTGAAGGCCCCACCGCCTTCTCCGCTATTCCGAGTGCATAGAAGGCGCTCGAGCCGAGATCAGCTACGACGACCGCAGCCGCACGCCAGTAGGAAATGAAAGACAACATCACGGTGGTTATCACAACCACCTTGACTCTCTTTAAGTCTAAACCTTCAGAATCTTTCTGTACATCTATGTATTCTTGCTTCATGAGAATTCTTTTTACAAGTGTCTAAGCTATAAGGTAGAATAAGAAGAAACAAACCGAGAGAAATCCGGCCCTCCGCTCAATTTGACTATTTCAGCAGGACAGCCTTCAATGTTTTCCTTTCCCTGACGCCGGAGGCCGAAACATCGATAATGACGAAGTAAACTCCGGCCGTACACTTTCCGAGGTCGAGTGCAATTGACCGGGTTCCGACATCGAGATGCAGCTGTTCACTTTTCACGAGTCTTCCTAGCGGAGAATAGATTGAAACCGAGGCGATCGACGCGCGCGAGTTCGCGGGAAGGGAGATGTCGAATCTTGCCGTCGGGTTGAAGGGGTTTGGGTAAACGTCGGACACTCTGATGACAGCCGGCATGAGCACCTGGATACCGGATGTCAGTGAGGGAGAACCGGCTTCGAGCCAGGCTGAGTAAACGAGAGATGCCAGAGCTTCGGAAGCCCCCTGCAACTCCTCGTTCATCAGAGTATCGAGCTTTGCCCACATTGCCGAGTAATAAGCCGAGCCATATTGTGAGTCAATAGATTTCGCGTAGATGTCTGCGTCCAGTATCGCCGCGACATGTGCGTTCGACTCGCCGATCACCCGGAACGCAAATTCCAGCGCGTTCGTGTCGATCTTCCCCACATTTGCCGAACTCATGGAAATGCTCCCCTGGTAAGCCTCAAGCAGATCCGATTCAAACCTAAAATGGATATCCGATTGACCTGTCATTTGCCCGTTGTAATTAGTTGTGCAATGAAGAGGTTGAAAAGCATCGCCGATATAATGACCGAGATCGGCAATGACGCTGTCTGCCCTGCTCCAGTCGTGATTCGCCATGTACTGAACGAGGGCGCCGTATGTTGAAGCTATCGTCCACGGGAGGATTCCCTTGTCCAAAACCGTCGAGCTTCCATACTCCGCGCAAAGTGAATCATTGTTGTGGGTGAGGGTTCGTGATGCAAATTCGGGATAATAGTCGATATCCATGAAATGCTTCGAAAACTCGTTCGGGTCCCTGCGCTTGCGTGAATCGGCGTCCGAAGCATGCTGGACATAATAGGATGAACTGGCGGACAAACTCTGGAGCGGCAAGGGAAGAAATCTCTCGAAATTTCCGTTTATAATCTGATGGCCTGTTCCCCCCCATCCGAACGCAACATTCCAAACGAGAAAGAGAACTGAAACGGTTCTGCCCAAGTGATTCAACGTTTTCATACGGTCATTTCTCCAGAACGAGTTTGATCGTGGTGGCCCGGTAGGGTGTCAACAGGCGGCACATGTACACACCGCTCGCCAGGCTCCCCGCGTTCAGCTTGATATCGTGCGAGCCCTGGGACTGATAGCCATGAACAAGCGTCTCCACTTTCCTGCCGAGCACATCGAACAGCTCTACCGTAACGATCCCCGGTTCAGAAAGGCTGTATTCGACATTTGTCATCCCGTTGAAGGGATTGGGATAGTTCTGCAGGAGATAGAAGTTGTTGGGACCGTTCCCCGAAGCGCCGACTTTGGTGGGATTAGACCGGGCCTGACCCGGGTACAAAGCAAGCAATTTTCCAAACGGATCGAGCATAATCGAGTCAGCGTGGCCGGCGTGATAAAGCCTGAAAGTCTGATGATCCAGAGAATCCATGACAGTTGGTACCACAGTCATGTTTCCCCCGGCATAAATCCCCACATCGATCGGCATCTTGAATATCGGAGCATCCGTCTGAATCTGATTAATTGTAACGTCAACAGAATCTCCCGACTGAGTGAAAGAGGCCGTATAAACCGGATATCCCTGGTCGAATATCCATTCATTGAAAAACCAGGACAAGTCGGCATTGGCTACCGTATCGACAACGTTTTCAAAATCGGCGGTGACGGCATTCCCGTACTGGTAATCGGCGCGGTATCTTCTCAAGACGCCGAAAAAAGTCGAGTCCCCGAGCATGCCTCGCAACATGTTCAGGACCCACGCTCCCTTGTAGTATTCTGCAAGCCCAAAGATCTTGGCGGGCGGCGGAGCGTAAATCGGGTACCGCAGACGCGTGCTGTCTTCAATAAAAAACTGGGCGGCGTACATTTGCATTTCCTGCCCGAACTGTGTCTGGCTGAGGTGCTGCAGCTGCATGGCCTCCGAGTAGGTGGCAAAACTCTCATTCAACCAGATATCCTTCCAAGTCCCGAGCGTTACCATGTCCCCCCACCATTGATGAGCGAGCTCATGAGCGACATCTCTTCTGTCGAACTCATGATTCCTGTTCATCGTGGTAATAGTTTGATGTTCCATGCCACCGTAGCCGAAGGGCTCAACTCCCGTCATGCCGTATTTGTCGAACGGATAATTTCCGTAAATCGACGAGTAAAACTTGATCATGGAGACGACGCTGTCGATGTTACACCCTGCGCCGCTTTCAGCTTCCAAAGAGTCGGCGGGATA